>NZ_JASKYT010000560.1:0-2924 GCF_041028275.1 Streptomyces sp. PU-14G | reverse complement strand
CCCCCGACGGCTCGCCCCCCGACAGCCCGGGCCGGCGGGGGTCGAGCTGTCCGGGTCCGGTCCGTCCTGGCCGCCGCCTCCGGGGCGTCGGCGCAGGCGCCGCAGCCGGGAGGCGCGCTCGGAGTCCATCGAGTCCAGCGCCTGACCGAGCACGTCGGCGGGCAACCGCTTGAGGGCCGCGGCGCTCATCGCCCGCAGCTTGCGCGCGACCTGCGGCTCGAACCGGCCGCTGGTGAGGTGGTGCGAGATGATCGCGCAGTACGTGCGGACCGCCTTGGGCAGCAGCGCCGCCGCGTCGCGGTCCCGTGCCGTCTCCTCGATCACCTGGTCGAAGGCGCGGATGAAGTCGAGCTGCCGCACGTCGCCGATCTGCGTGAGCGACGAGGCCACCCCGCGCCGGTAGAAGACCCCCAGCAGACCGACCGCGGCGAACGAGTCCGCCTCCCGGTGCAGCCGCCAGATCCACGGCCGGTCCTCGGCGGTGCGCAGCCCGTCGGTGAAGTGCAGCAGCCCCCGGTCCAGCAGCCGGCGGTGGTAGATGCCCGCCCAGGCGTAGGCGTAGTCCACGGACGTGCTGCGCCCGGCCGGCAGAATCGCCTCCCGCGGATCGCCCACCACGCCGCGCCGCCCGTGCGGCACCCGCGCCAGCGTGCGGGCCCGCGCCGTGCACTGCACGTGGTCGGTGCGCACGAAGTCGCAGCCAAGCCGCTCGATACACGCGACCAGGCGCGGATAGTGGCCGGGGGCCAGCCAGTCGTCGCCGTCGAGGAAGGTGACGAACTCGCCGCTCGCCTGGGAGAGCCCCGTGTTGCGCGCGGTCGCCAGCCCGCCGTTACGCGCGTGCCGCACCCGGATCACCCGCGCGGCGCCCTGGAGATCCTTTTCGGCGCGCTGGAGAATCTCCGGCGTCTCATCCTGGGAAGCGTCGTCGACCAGAATGAACTCGAAATCCTGGCGCGCGTTGGCGCCGAGACTCCGGAGTGTTTCTGCGGCGTACGACTGCACGTTGTAAAACGGCACGATGACGGAAAGCTTTACCACCCGACGGACGGTAGGCGCTGCGCCGCCCGCCGTCTTGACCTGCGGCGGTCCGGGGAGTGAACGCCGCGTGGCGGGATGGTGAACGGGGTGGCGGGCCGGGCGCGTTGGCCGTTCGTCGACGCGCTGTTAACCGTCTGTTGCCTCCGCGTTGGGCCGCCTTGCGGAATCCCTTCCTAACGTCGGCGACGTGCCCTCATCACACACTCCGACGTCCGCGAACACACCGGGACCGCGTACGTTCTCCGAACAGCGCGCCGACACGGAATCGCACGAGTTCCGCATTCCCGTGCCGGGCGGGAAAACCTCTTCGGACCCCGAAGGGGACGCCTGCCCCGGGCCGCGCAGGGTCGCCGTGCTCGCGGACTCCGACACCCGGTGGAAATGGGGTGCCCTGACCGCCCGCAGGCTGGCTCCCGGCGCCGCCATCGACGGGCTGCTGCTGCGCGGCCGGGCCACACCCACCCCGCGCCAGCTCGCCGAGGTCGGCGTCACCGTCGACGTGCTGCGTGAGGTCACCACCCGGGAGTTCCTGCGGGCCGCCACCGCACCGGACGTCACTGCGGCGGGCGCCACCGCGGCGGTCGGAAGCGGGCCGGGCGCCACCGCGGCGGTCGGAAGCGGGCCGGGCGGAAGCGGGTCGGGCTCGGACGAGTCGGCCGCGACCGGGCACGGCGGCTACGACATGATCGTCCTCGCGTGCGTCGGCGGCGCGGTACAGGCCATGCTCCACGGGCTGCGGCGGGCGACAGCCGGCGCCGGCGAGGGCACGCCCGCACGCCGTCCCGTGGTCGTCACCGGCTACGTCGGCGTCGTCTACGAGAAGCTCACCGACGGGCTCCTGCTGCGGCACGGTGCCGACCTCGTCCTCGCCAACTCGGCCCACGACACCGACCGCTTCCGCGCCGTGTACGAGGGCGTGGGCGCGAACGCGGACGGGGTGTGCGAGTGCACCCTGCCGTTTCTCGGGGACACCCCACCGGACGCCGCCACCACCGTCACCCCCCAAAGCGGTGACGCCGACGGACCCTTCACCGTCGTCTTCGCCGTCCAGCCCTCCGTCCCCGCCTCCCGCGAGGACCGCGCCTACCTGCTGCGCCGCGCCGTCGCCCACGCGCTGCGGCACCCCGAGCGCGAGGTACTGATCAAGCTGCGCAGCAAACCCGGCGAACACACCACCCACATCGAGGAACTGCCGTACCAAAAGCTCGTCCGCAAGCTGCCCGGCGGCGACGGCACCGACGGCGGCCTGCCGCCCAACTGCCGCCTCGTCTACGGCAACATGGGCGAACTCCTGGACCGCGTGCGGCACACCGGCGGCCTGCTGGTGACCGTCAGCTCCACCGCCGCCCTCGAATCCCTCCACCGCCACATCCCCACCGCCGTCCTCACCGACCTCGGGGTGCGCGAAGGCCTGGGCAACCACTACTTCACCGGCTCCGGCTGCCTCGCCTCCTGGGACGAGCTCGACGACGGCCTGCTGCCCGAGGCCGACCCGCGGTGGGCGCTGCGGCAGGGGGTACGCGGCGGCGACGGATACGCGACCGCGCGCGAGCGGGTCGCCGCACTGGTCGCCCGCTCCACCCGCACCGGCCTGCCGCCCCTGGCCCCGTACTACACGGCACGCACCGCCCCCGGCTACCTGCCCGGCATCCTGCGGCGCTACGGACTCGGCCCCGACGGAACCCCCGTCGGCCAGGCCGCGGGCACCGCCACCGCCGACGACGGCGGCGGGCCGGGAGGCGGAGGCGCTGCCGGGCGCGGCCTGGTGCGGCGCGTGGTCCGCGAGGCGGCGCGCGGCGCCTACCGGCACGGGGTGCAGCGCGTCGCACCGCTCATCCGGAAGGCGGGAGAGCTGTGACGGCCCGCCCCGCCCCCCCCGCAGC
>NZ_JASKYT010000056.1:0-25629 GCF_041028275.1 Streptomyces sp. PU-14G | reverse complement strand
GAGGGCGACGGCGGGACGGGCTCGGGCGTCCCGCACCAGCCGAAATCGGCGCCCTGCGAGGGGCCCACGACGGGTACACCGGACGTTTCCGCTCCGGGCCTGTGGTCCTCGTGCGGGGCGGTCGTCGACCCGGGCGCCGGCGGTGAGAGCACCAGCGTCAGCGTGCCACCGGCCACCACCAGCACCGCCCACACGCCACCGGCCCACTGCCACACGCGTCGTCCGTTCGCCACAGCCCCTCGTTCCCCTGGCCCCCACCACCGTGAACCGGCCGATTTCGCACGTCAGTTCTCCAAGGCGGACAGTGTGCACCGGGCGACGCCCGCGGGCAACTCGGGTGCGGACGCGGGACACTTCGGGGCGCGGGCGCCTGGCTCTCAGTCGCGGAACGAGCCGTCCGCACGCCGGGCGTGGCGGGACAGCAAGTGTCCGCACTGCGGGCAGTGGCGCCGCAGCCCCCGTTTGAGGACGTAGCCGATGCCCAGCGTGCACAGGTACACCAGGCCGACGACGGTGTTCTGCACCAGTTTCCCCAGGCCTGATTTCGTGCAGGTCGCGCAGTCGCGGCAGCCGGAAGCCATCGGGTCCCCCTCGTGATCGGGTCTTCGTTCTCCTGCCGGCCAGGACGCACGAGCGGCGGGGTCCGGGTGCCTCGCGGGACGCGCGGGGACCGAGTGGGGACACTCCGGCTACGCGGCTGTTACCCAGACGGCGCCGCCCGCGGCAGCGAGCCGGGTGCGGCCGGTTCGTACGGTCCTTGGCGCGGTCGCCGCCCCTCGGGTGTGGAGGTGCCCCCGGTGGTCCGCACCCCCGGCATCCCCGTCGAGGGCCCTCGTGCCGGGCCGGCGTGGCGAGGGGCAGGTGGTGGAGCGGACCGCGCGCCGCATCGTGCGCAGATCCCGAGCACGCCCGTGCGGGCCCTCGGCGGCGGCCCCATCCCGCCGGCGGCCGGACCGCAAGGCGTCCGCAGCTGCCGGCGGGCCTGGAAGGAGGCAACTGTGCGGTCACGCCGGAGCCGCTGAGTACGCACGCCGTTTCAGGATGCGGTCACGGACCCCTGTACTTGGGCGAGGAAGATCTCTTCGCCGTTCTGGTGACCTGTGATGTGCACCGTCAGCTTCCTGGACTGCTGGACCGAGAGCAGGTGCGCCTGGATCCAGCAGGGCCTGTCCAACTCCGCGTACCGGCAGAAGTGCGTGGACATCGACTCCAGGACCAGCGTGTTGCCGGGGGCGAGCAGTGCGCGCGCTGCCTGCTGGGCCGCCTCCATGAGAACCATGCCTGGCATGTGGTCCCCGCTGTGGTCGAACAGGATGGGGTGGTCCGGGTCGGGGGCCAGCAGCCAGCGTCCCGCCCTCCCCGCCGGGCTGAGAACCACGTCGGACGGCAGGGCTCTGCCGACAACGGAAGGAGCGGCGCGCTCTCGGGCTACCGGTGCGGCGGGAGCCGGTGCCGCTTCGCCCTCGCTGTGCGTCTGCCGTCGCCGCAGGCGCTTGTAGGCGGCATCGGAGACGCAACTGAAGCGTCCGCCGCCCCTGGCGGCCTGCCGGCCGTACCGGAATATCGTGATGTCCATATCGAACTCGGCCAGCCGGGTTCCTTTCCACCGGAGGTCGAGGCAGACTGCGCTCAGTGTCAGCTCGCTCGGTACCCGGCCGATCTCCAGATGATCGGGCTCCGTGAGGAGGGACAGGTCCCGCATCACGAAGTGGTAGCCGAGCGGAACTCCGAATTCCGAGTGTGCGAGATACAGACCGGTCTGGCGGATCGTTTCCGCCGCCTGAAGTGGGGAGTGCTGGCGCCCATCCGGGCTGTTGAAGAATGTGTGGGCTCGGGGCCATTGCCCGGTCAGGGAAAAGAGATTGTCGTTGATCTTTTCGCACCCGGTCAAGAAGACTTCGGCCAGGGAGGCGCGGTGCACATACTCCCTGGGTACCGTCGTTGTCAACTGCGGTAATTGGCCGCGGACCCGGTGATCCTCCCTCGGGGAACCCACGGTGCGGAGATCTTCCTTTTGAGCCTCTGGCAAGGTCATATGACCTACCCCCGTTGAGAAGGCTGGAAGCGCCTGAAGCCCGTAAGATACTTTCTCACCGGTTTTGTTTACAAGACCGAACCTCAAGTTCCATCTGAGGCTCCTGATGCTCTTCGGCGACACCCTCGTGAATATGCCGAGCGATCGGCCCACTGGCCTGTGGGTTTCCGGTTGCGGCATCCAGCGGGAGTCGTGCATCGGCGCAGCCCCGCTGGAGCGAGCCGCACATCCAGCACGCCCGGAAGGTATTGGCATGACTTTGCAGCACGTGCGACTGATCGCCGTGAACATCGACGGCGTTCTCCTGAACGACTCCTTCAGCCCCGTCATCCACCGGTTTCTCACCGCTCGGGGCGTGCCGTACACCGCTGAGCTGGAGCAGGCCCTCTTCTCTCAGCCGCAGTTGGCGGCGGCGCGGGCGTCCGGCCTGGCGGGCTCCCCCGAGGACGTGGTGAAGGAGTACTTCCGAGAGCGGGAGGACTACCTGGCCGAGCACCCCGTCCACCTTCTCGACGGCGCGGTGGAACTGCTGGAGACGGTACGGACGCTGCGGACCGGAGAGGGCGCGGGGTTGCGCATGGTCTGCTACGGCGGCCTGGAGCGTACCCACTTCGATCGCCATCTGGGTTTTGGCACCGACTACTTCGACGAGCCGGTGTACGTGTGCACCAACGATTTCCGGCCGGGCCTCAAGGAGATCGCAGGCGACATCTTCGGCGTGCGGCTCGACCAGGCGCTGTTCATCGACGACGTCGCCCGTGTGGCCGAGGCGGCACGGGAGTTGGGCGCGGCCTTCATCGGGATACCGTCCGCACGGGAGCACAGCTTCCAGCGGCAACTGATGCGTGAGGCGGGTGTCCGCCATCAGGTCGGCTCACCCGCCGAGGTGGACGGTGCGCTGCTGCGGGCCGTCGACGCCGAGGCCGCCGCCGGTGTCGTCTGGCGGCCGGTCGACGCCTGAGCGGTCGGACAGTGTTCAGCACCTGTCGTCTGCATGTCCGACGAGTAAAGTGAGGTCCTCGTCGGATTCCTCGTCTGTCTCGCGGAGCGGGACACTCACAGGCCTGCGGGAGAACCTATGGCACAGCAAGAACGTTCGGTCCGGACCCGCCGAGCCGTACTCGAGGCTGCCGC
Source organism: Streptomyces sp. PU-14G (assembly GCF_041028275.1). NCBI lineage: Bacteria > Bacillati > Actinomycetota > Actinomycetes > Kitasatosporales > Streptomycetaceae > Streptomyces > Streptomyces sp. PU-14G. The sequence goes on along the minus strand of NZ_JASKYT010000056.1, from coordinate 22,460 downwards.
CGAGGTCTTCGCCGAGCGCGGCTACGCGGCAGCCACGGTCGCCGACATCCTCACCCGGGCGGGCGTGACCAAGGGCGCCTTGTACTTCCACTTCGACTCCAAGGAAGACTTGGCCGAAGGGGTACTGGGGGAGCAGACGGCACAGGAACTCGTGCCCCAGGGATTGAAGCTGCAGGAGTGGGTCGACTCGGGGATGGTGCTGGCGTACCGGCTGCCCCGGGACGCGGTGCTGCGGGCGGGGGCACGCCTGTCGACCGACCGGCGTGGCCGTGAGCTCTACGGCAGCGCCTTCCCGCTGTGGGTCGACTTCTCGATCTCGCTGCTGACCGAGGCGCAGGAGCGGGGCGAGGTGCTGCCGCACGTCAATCCGCGGGAGACCGCGGAAATGATGGTCGGCGCCTTCCACGGTGTTCAGCTCTTCTCGCAGTTGACCACCGACTGGCAGGATGTAGAGGTGCGCGTGTCCACCTTGTTCCGACACGTGCTCCCGACCATTTCCGCGCCTGCGCTGCTCTCGGGCTTGGACACCGCACCCGACCGAGGGGCACGTGTGACCGCTGAGCTGGAGAGTCGGCGGGTCTCGACGACCGCGTCCGCCGGGTGACGCGCGCGCAGCCGCTCACAGGCGTGATCCGCCGGAGGCGTCCAGGCACTGGCCCGTGATCCAGCGCGAGTCCTCCGAGGCGAGGAACGCGACTATGTCGGCGACGTCCGCGGGCTCTCCCATCCGGCCCAGAGCGGACAACGCCGCGTGGGCGGCTTCTCCTTCGGCGGTGGCCCAGCGCCGCGCGTTCATGTCCGTCTTGACGAAGCCCGGTGCCACAGCGTTGACCGTGATACGGCGCCCGCCGAGTTCCTTGGCCAACGCGCGCGTCATGACTTCCAGCGCGCCTTTGGCCACGGAGTAGGCGAGCGATTCGGGAAAGGCGACCCGCGCCGCCCCCGAACTGATGTTGACGATCCGTCCGCCCTCCCGTAGCCGGGGCAGGCCCTGCTTGATAAGGAACAGCGGGGTCTTGACGTGCAGGGCCAGCAACCGGTCGACGTCGTGCTCGGTCACGGCGGCGAGCGAACCGGGCAGGCTGACACCGGCGTTGTTGACCAGTACGTCCAACTCGCGGCGCTCACCGAACTGGCCGAGTGCGGCGTCCAGGCGCTGGTACAGCAGGTCCACCGCTTCGGTTGTGCCCAGCTCGGTCCGGAGGGCGACAGCGCGGCCCCCGTCCGCGACGATACGGTCCGTTGTTTCGCGCGCGGCCTCGTGGTTCCGGCCGTAGTGGACCACGACCAGGGCGCCGTCGGCCGCCAGCCGACGCGCGATGGCGCGGCCGATGCCGCGACTCGCACCCGTGACCAGGGCGGTTCTTCCCGAGAGGCGGCCCGTGTCCCTTCCGACTCGTTCGGCCATGGTGGTGGCACCCCCGTGTTCGCGTCATGGGCTCTCGGCGACGTGGTCAGCAGCTCCCGCCGCGCACGTCGGTCAGACCCCCATCATGCGCGAACAACTTGTGTACGTGCGGTGGTTCGAGGGCACGCGGCACCGGCGGATACGGAAATCCGTCGACGCGCCGCACCACCGCGTCACCCGCCGCCTCACTCCACTCCCGCGCCCGTGGAACCGGCGGCCACCAGCGGGCCGTGCACCGCCCCCTCGGCGAGCCTGGGCAGCAGGAGTTCCCAGAACCTGGTCAAGGTGCTGTTCGAGAGCCAGTGCGGGTCCCCGCGGCTGAGGAGCTCGAAGCCCACGGTTGCGGACACAATCGTGTCGGAGACGTCTTGGGCGGTCACGTCGCCCGCGAGGGAGCCTTCATCGTCCGCCCGCACCAGGACGCCCTCCACCCAGTGCTGCCAGAGCCGGCGCAGATCATCGCCCCCGCGGGTTCTCTCCAGGAACCTGCGCAGGTCGAACCCCGCCCGCAGCACGGCGTCCTTGCTCAGAGCACGCGAGAGCGCGTGGGTGGCGTCGATGAGCGTCTGCAGCGCGTTCTCCGATTCCCGCGTGGTGATCTCCCGTAACCGCTGCACCGCGACTTCCCGGACCGCGTCGGCGAGCGCCGCCTTGTTGGAGAAGTGGAAGTGCAACGCCCCGTTGCTCACTCCGGCGCGCGCGCTGATCGTGGTCAGCGACGCCATCTCGAAGCCGTCCCTGTGGAACAGTTCCGCCGCTGACTCGATCAAGGCGGTGCGGGTGCGTACCGCGCGTTCCTGTGCGGCCATCACGGCGCTCCGTCGCTGCGGGCGAGAAGGAAGGGGACCGGCTGCCCGCGACGTCGTCCACGTGTCCGCACGTCCGGTGCCGTCGGCGCCCGTTCGCAGGCGGGGCTGAAAGGCCGCTGGTCGGTCGTCACCACCACTTCGGCTCCCTTCTGGACGACGCTCCTGACAGGCGGCCCGTACGAAGAGCAAGAGGGAGCTGACAACCCCTCGTAATAAACCGCGTAGTCGGTTTCACCACACCCTAAGTTACTAGCGTTCTCTTCACAGTGTCCACAGGGCGGTGAACACCAACTCCTGACGTGCGGACGATCCGACCCGGACCGACCGCCGTGGAGTTGCCCGAGGTCGCGTGCGGGTAGGGACGCTTGCCCTCCTGCCGACTCTGGCCGCATGCGGAGGAGGGCAACTGGAACGCCATTGGCCCCGGCCTCGTTGTCTGCGGTCAACTCACGGGACGCGCCAAGGCAGTTGCGCGCACGTGCGGCCTCTGCGCCGGCAGTCCTCGCGGACACGTGGAGGAGACGCGATCGCTCGTACGGTTCGCAGCAGGCCGTGCCCGCCATCGACAACCGCCCCAAGCCTCCTCCCCTGTCCGCGTGCTGATGGCCTCCCTTTCACGGTCCTTTCTGCGTCGCCAGAACAAACCCGCGTCCAGGTATGTTTCCGGATAGGCGACGAGGGGAGCCGTACGTGTATAGGCAGTGGGGTAGCTTCCGCCTGGCGCCGGGACGACCCGAGCCCGTACGCGTGTCGGCCGGCCGGGGAGCCGGAGGTGGCCGTTTATGAGGTCGCGGCTGACGGTCGCCGCAGACCCGGACGCCGAGCCCGCCGCGCGTCCGGTCACGTCGTGGACCTGGGTGGCTCTGGACTCCCTGCGGGCATCCGACTCCCCTCGCCTCGAGGGTGAGAACAGCGGCCACGTCCGAACGCTCGCCGAGTTGGAGTGCCTCCTCCCGCCGATCCTCGTCCACCGGGAAACCATGCGGGTGATCGACGGAATGCACCGGCTGCGCGCGGCGGAGCTGCGTGGCGAGAAGCAGATCAGGGTTGAGTTCTTCGAAGGCGACGAGTCGGAAACGTTCGCCCTGTCGGTGAAGTTGAACATCACCCATGGGCTGCGGCTGTCGCAGGTCGACCGCAAGGCCGCCGCGAAGCGGATCATCGAAGCCCATCCGGACTGGTCGGACCGGCGGATAGCAGCCGACTCCGGGCTCGCGGCCAGCACCGTCGCCTCCGTCAGGCGGTGTTCAAGTGGTCGGGACGAACAGTTGAACACCCGAGTGGGCCGAGACGGACGCGTCCGGCCGCTCCGCGCGACGGAGGGGCGGCTGCGTGCCAGCCAGGTACTGGCCGAGAACCCCGAGGCCTCTTTGCGGCAGGTCGCCGAGCAAGCGGGGATCGCCACCGCCACCGCCAAGGACGTACGGGACCGGATGCGCCAGGGTGAGGATCCTGTGCGCACCCGCCGCCATGCGGAGGCGGACCAGCCACTGGAGCGTGTGGCGGTCGTCAGCCCCGTATCCGAACACCACGGCTCCACCGGCATCGCCTCGGCGCCCTTCGGGGCGGCCCTGACGAGCATGCGCAAGGACCCGGCTCTGCGCACCGACGCCGGGCGGCTGCTGATGCACTTGTTGAGCGTCCACCCGATAGGTGACGAGGAGAAGTGGGAGTGCCTGGTTCGCAGCGTCCCGGCACACCGCGCGGACGCCGTCGCCGAGGCGGCGAGACGGTGTGCCGACCACTGGCTGCGCTTGGCCAACGGAGTGGAATCCCGCCGAATGTGACGTGCGGCGGAATGTCGCCTGATGTGATATGCGGCGAAACCAGCGGCGTGGCTGGGAAGGAAGCGGCGCTATGGGATTCCCCCCCCCCGCGGCCGACATGCCGATGACGGAAGTCAGACCCCTTCACGGAGGATGTGAATCCCATTGTTCGTCCCTGAGCAGTACCGAGAGCCGACGGGCTCGTGGATGGCCGATCTGATTCGGTTGAACCCCCTGGCCCTCCTCGTGAGCCATGATTCCGAGGGTGGTCCTCCCTTCGCCACCCATCTTCCCGTGATCACCGATCCGGAATATCGGGGAGAATGCGGCCAGGACTTGTCCGGCATGCGGCTGCTAGGACACATGAACAGGGCCAATCCGCACTGGCGGGGGCTGAACTCCGGGTCGGAGATCGTGCTTGTCTTCACGGGCCCGCACGCCTACGTCTCGCCGACCTTGTACGGCACCACGCCTGCCGCACCGACCTGGAACTTCACCTCCGTGCACGTGCACGGTGCGGTGCGGAAGATCGAGCCGGACATGGTGGGTGACGAGACGCTGGAGGTGGTCAAGTCCACCGTGACCGCCTACGAGTCTCAGTTCGGTGCCGACTGGGACATGACCGAGTCGATCGACTACTTCCGGAAGATCGTGCCGGCCGTGGGCGCGTTCCGTGTCGAGGTGACCCGCGCCGACGGCATGTTCAAACTCAGTCAGGAACAGCGACCGGACATCCGCGAGCGGGTGCAGCAGGATTTCGCTCGCAGGGACTCCTCCAGGCACCGGGAAGCGGCGGACATGATGAGCCGGCTCGACTCCTTCGGTGCGGGCTGCCCGGTGCCGCACTGAAACAGGCCGGCCCATTTCTCACAGCGCCGCGAGTGGAAAGCGCTGAGGAGCCAGGCAACGCACATTACGGATCTCAAGATCAGGACGGGGAGACCTCCATGAAAGAACGCGATGAGTATGCGGTCGTAGGCATAGGATTCGGGCCGTCAAATCTGTCGCTCGCCGTCGCACTGGACGAGCACGACAGCGGAGGTGGTAGTCCCCTCCAGGCCACGTTCGTCGAGCGTCAACCCGAATTCGGCTGGCACCGCAACATGCTGCTGCCGTTCGCGAAGATGCAGGTTTCCTTCCTCAAGGATCTCGCGACGTTCCGTAACCCGACGTCCCGGCACAGCTTTATCTCGTACCTGCACTCGGTGGGCCGACTCGCCCAGTTCGTCAACAACCAGGATTTCTTCCCGACCCGGCACGAATTCCACGACTACCTGCAGTGGGTGGAAGGGCACTTCTCCGACCGCGTCACCTACAACGCCGAGGTGACAGCTCTGCGGCTGCCCGCGGACGACCACGCCCGGTCACTCGACACGGTGCAGGTCGAAGTGCGGAACAACGGGGCGTCCGGCGCTTCCAGGCTGATCAACGCCCGCAACGTCGTCGTCTCGACCGGCCTCGTGCCCAAGATGCCTCCGGGTATCGACCGGGACGAACGGGTCTGGCACAGCTCGGAGTTCCTGGGCAGGTTCCAGGCCCTGGACCATTCGAGGGTGCGCCGGGTCGCCGTCGTCGGCGGTGGACAGAGCGCTGCGGAGATCGCGCGGCACGTGTACGACGCGATACCGCACGCCCGGGTCTCGGCGATCATGCCGTCGTACGGCTATTCCATCGCGGACGACACCCCCTTCGCCAACCAGATCTTCGATGCGGTCGCCGTCGACGACTACTACCACGGGTCCGAACACGCTCGGGACGCCTTCTGGCGTTACCACCGCAACACCAACTACGGCGTCGCCGACACCGAGACCATCAAGGAGCTCTACCAGCGTTCCTACAGCGACGAGATCGCCGGAAACACCCGGCTGGACTTCCTCAACCTGTCGCGGGTGGACTCCGTCAAGCAGCTGGACGACGAAGTGCGCGTGACCCTGCACTCGGGGCGCGCGGACGAGACGTACGGACTCGATGTCGACGTGGTGGTGTTCGCCACCGGCTACGACCCCATGGAGCCCGCGGAGCTCCTCGGCGACATCGCCGCGCACTGCCTGCGTGACGAGAGCGGCAGACTCCGGGTCGGCCGGGACTACCGCGTCCTGACGACGCCGGACCTGAACGTCGGTGTTTACCTGCAAGGGGGCACGGAGCACACGCACGGGCTCGGGTCCTCGTTGCTGTCGAACATCGCCGTCCGCAGCGGCGAGATCGTCGACTCCATCGCCGCACGCAGCACGGGGGCCGGGAACAGCGGCTCCGCGCCCGCCGTCGTGGCCGGCTGAGGGGGCCGCACCGGCGTCCGGCGAGCGGGCCGGGCAGAGTGCGGCGGACCAAGGCCCGGCAGCGGCGAACGCCGCTGCCGGGCCCCGTCACGCGCCGGGCAGCGAGTACCGCATGGCCGGGCGCCGCCGGCTCCGCCCGCCGCGGGGCGCCCTGGCCGGCTGCCTCAGCGCGGACGCCGAGCAGCACTTGGTCCACGCCGCGGCACGTGCTTCGACGTCCAATAGGCGGCGCTGAAGATCGTCGGTGCGGTGCGGAATCCCGCGATCTTGAGTCGGACCGTCGGACTCCGGCCTTTCCCCGGGACATTGCGCTCAGGGGGGTCGGAAACAAACCCGCTCACTGGTATGTTCCAGGCCTGTGGCGGAACTGGCCAGAAGGCAAGGAACTGGCCCCGGCCCACAGCCTCCGAGGCGTCGACGCACACCGCTCGGAGACACAACGGGGATTGGAGACTCGTGACGATCATCTATGAGGCCAGCGTGATGTCGGCTGTCCACCCGCCGTGGGTGCGGTCCCGCGTATAGGGGCCGCGCCGTGGTGCGCCTAGTTCCGGGCCCCAGTTCGAAGCTCTGAGCCGTTCGCGTTGACGCGAAAACAACTGAGGCACTGCAGTGCTGACCGCCCAGTCACGGTACTGGGCGGAACACTGATCAACTCTTCGGCCGCCGGACAGGACAGCGTTTCTGGTTCCTCGCGTGAGCCGAATCTTCCGCATGCCTGCGCTTTCAGGAGTAGCACTACAAGTCTGCCTTGATCGAACCCAGTTGGCAAATGGAATCGGAGTGCTCATGACCTCGCAAGTGGTGTATCCGCGAAGTAGATCTCTGAGTAAGAAAGTGCAACTCCTGCGATGGCCGGTCCAGCAGGAAATGCGCGAAGAATTCCGGACGCTCGGCCTGCCCCGCATCCTCGTGGTCGAGGCCGGCCTCGAACCTCCTGTGTGCGAGGACATCTATGAGGACTGGGTGCGTGCCCCCGTCGCCTCGCACGACTTGAAAGCCCGCGCCGACGCCCTCGTGCAGCGCTATTACCGCAACCGATCGCCGCAGCTCGACGAGAGCGGGGTGCTGTGGTTCGCCTCCCAATCCGTCACGCTCTCCCCGAAGCAGGCGGAACTGCTGGTCCTGCTGGTGGCCCAGTTCGGGAAAGTCGTGCCGAGAGAGGCGTTGCGCTTCCAGTTCGCGCAGGACGAGGGGCCGATGACGCGCAACGCGCTGGACCTGCACATGATGCGCATCCGGAACCGGATCAACGCTCTCGGTCTGACCATTCGTACGGTCTGGGGCCGGGGCTACGTCCTGGACACGCAGACTCAGATGGCCTCCTGACCGACACGACGAGACGGAGGCCGCCATGCCTGCTCGCATCACCGACTGTCCGCTGGCGAAAGCGGCACAGTTCATCGGCGACTGGCCGACACTCGAACTGCTCCACGAGATGTTCGACGGGTACGTGCACATCGAGGAACTCCGCGCCAACCTGCGCGTGGAGCCGGACGTGCTCACCGCCCGCCTCGCCGGCCTCGTCGCCCGCGGTGTGGTGGAACTCGAGACCGGCTCGCAGGATCGCTACGTACCGACCCCGCTGGGCCGCTCGCTGCGCCCCGTCCTCCTCGTCCTGGCCGCTTGGGGCAACCGCGAACTGGACCCTGAGGAGCGCGGCATGATTCTGGTGGACTCGCACACCGGACAGGAAGTCGAACCGGTCCTGGTCGACCGCGTGAGCGGAGCGCGTGTCGATACCGATCGCCACGTCTTCATGCCGGGGCCCGTCGCCAGCGACGCCATGCTGACGCGCTTCGGCCAACAACGCGGCCGTCTCGGCGACGGCGCCTGACGACTCTTGTCGAGTCGGCGTGTTGCCGAAGATGCCTCAATGTGCGCATACGGGCAGCCCGGTCGCTCAGGCGCTCAACCTCCCGCGCAACACTGCGCTGTACTTCCAAAGCTGTACTTTCAAAGCTGACTTCCAGAGCATGCTGGAGAGGCCGAAGGGCGGACTGCCTGGGAGATGGACAAGCGGACGCGCGCCGACCGAGTCCGAGCGTGCGGGCGCCACGTGGGTTACGGAAGCCGGGGTTTCGTGGAAGGGTGAGGCAACGCCTTTTCTATGCCCTGATCGGCTTTCATCATGGGCGTACGACGGCTTCGCGGAATGCTCGTCTGTGGGGGGGCGGGGGAAGGACGGTTTCTGCATCGGTTCCTGCCCGTTGGAAGTAGGATCGAAATGGCGCGCCGAGAGTGAGCGAAATGCGGTCGGTCAATCCGTCCTGGCATTCGTGACATGACCGGTCGAGCGCATCGCGGGGGATGATCGCATTGCAACGGTTGGCTTCGTCGGCAAGCGTCGCCGCTTTTTGGGATATCGATGGGGACATCGACCCGGAGTTGGTCGATTCCGCGCTCGGCGTGGTGGCGGCAGAACTGGGGGTCGCCGGTCCAGAGCCCGGGTCCTTGGCGGGCGTGATGGATGTGGCGGGAGAGGCTGATGCCGAGGCGGCGGCACACGCCTTGGCAGCAGACCTCTCGGCACGGCGCCCGGGCCCCGGGTGCGGTGCCGCCCTCCGGGCCGAAATGATCAAAGTCGCGGACGGCCGCTTCTTCCTGGTGGTGGCGCTGGACGGTGTCGCGGCGGAGGCTCTGGGCGCGCTTATGCCCGTCTCACGCCGGATCGCCGAGGTGTACACAGGGCTCAGGCGCGGCATCCCGTGCTCGAAGGCCCAGATCAGGAAGCAGGCCGTTGAGAGCGGGGGCGACCGCTGCCGGAAGCCCGGGCAGGTTGCCGAGGATGCCGAGTTCTGGCGGGTCTACCTTGAGGACGCGCCCGCGCCCTTACGGTTGCCGGGGCACAGCGTCAAGGGCACCGCCCGCGCCGGCGTACTGAGCCGCACGGTGACGGTATCGCGGGAGGAAGCGGGCGCCTGGACCGAGGCGGTGCGGTCGGCGGGACTGACGGTGCCGGACCTCGTGACCGCGGGCGTCGCCGTCTTGTTCCGGCATTGGTGCAACCGACCGGAGTTCACCCTCTCCCTGGCCGTCGGCGCGCGCGGAACCTTCGGACGGAGCGGGTACACGGCCGCTTCGAATGTCCTGCCGCTGCGTCTCAAGGTCCCCGACGCGTGGAGCTTCCGCGAGGTCGCCGATGCCGTCGGCGCGGAGAAGCGCGCCGTCTTCCGGCACGCGTGGCACCGCGCAGCGGACAACCGGTACGCGTCGGTGCCCGGCGAATCCGTGCAGGGCCCGTTCGGCGCCGTCCTCAACATCGTTCCCCGCACGGAAGGGCTGGACTTCGCCGGAAGTACGGCGTTCTTCGCCGGCGGAGCGCCGGGGGCGGTCGATGAGCTGGTCCTCTCCACCTCTTTCGACGGCCGCCACGACAGCGGCCTGCACATTCGGATCGACGCCCCTGCGGCGTCGTACGAGCCCGCTGACCTGATGTCGATTGCCGACCGGCTCGTCGCCCTGATCCGCACGGTGGTCAGGGACCCCCAGGTGCGTGTCGGGCGGATGGAAGTGCTGGAACCCGCGGAGCAGGACCGGCTGCTGTACGGGCTGAACGACACGGCACTGCCGGTGCCCCGCGCGACGATCACCGAGCAGTTCGAACGGCAGGTCGCCGCGGCACCGGACGCGGTGGCGGTGGAGTTCGGCGAGGAGTCGCTGACATACCGGGGGCTCGATGCGAGGGCCAACCGGCTGGCGCGCTTACTCGTCGACCGCGGGATCGGCCCGGAGTCCGTAGTCGGAGTAGCGCTGCCGCGCTCCTTCGATCTGGTGATCGCGGTACTGGCCGTGGTGAAGGCCGGAGGCGCTTACCTGCCTGTGGACTCCGCCTACCCGGCCGAGCGCATTTCCTTCATGCTGGCGGACTCGGGCGCTGCCATGGTGGTGGCGGACGTGACGACGGCCGCCGTGCTGCCTGAGACGCCCGCGCCGGTGTTGCGGGTGGACGACCCGGAGGTCGTCGACGCCGTGGCCGGACGGGCGGCCATACCGCTCACCGACCGGGACCGGCGGGCCCCGCTGTCGAGGAAGAACACCGCGTACGTCATCTACACGTCAGGCTCGACGGGCCTGCCGAAGGGCGTGGCCGTCACGCACACCGGGCTGGCGAGCCTGGTGGCGGCACAAGCCGAGCGGCTTCAGTTCACGGCTGACAGCCGGATGCTCCAGTTCGCCTCGCCGAGCTTCGACGCCTCGGTGTGGGAGCTGTGCACCGCCCTCCTGTCCGGGGCGCGACTGGTGCTGGCCGCCGCGGAGTGGCTGAATCCCGACGGCGCCGTGGTCGAGACGATCGCTGCCCACCGGGTGACCCACCTGCTGCTGCCGCCTGCGGTTCTCGGGGCGCTGCCGGCCGGTTCGCTGCCCACAGTCGAGTATGTGGTGGTCGGCGGGGACGCCACGCCGCCGGACGTCGTGGCCGCCTGGTCCGCCGGCCAGAGGATGATCAACGCCTACGGGCCGACCGAGACCACCGTCATCGCCACGATGAGCGCGCCGCTGACCGGGGACGGTCGTCTGCCGCCCATCGGCCGGCCCATCACCAACACCCGGGTGTACGTGCTGGACAGCCGACTGCGGCCGGTACCCACGGGTGTGGCCGGCGAACTGTACGTGGCGGGCGCGGGACTGGCCCGCGGATACCTCGGCCGGCCGGGCCTGACCGCGGAACGGTTCGTGGCCTGTCCGTTCGCCGGGCCGCAGGAGCGCATGTACCGGACGGGAGACCTGGCGGAGTGGACCACGGACGGCGAGCTGGTCTTCCGCGGCCGTGCGGACGACCAGGTGAAGGTCCGCGGCTTCCGGCTCGAGCCGGCCGAGATCGAAGCCGCGCTGACGTCACACCCGGGTATCGCGCAGGCGGTCGTGACCGTGCGCGTGGACCACAGCCGGGGTGGCGGCAAGCAGTTGGTCGCGTATGTCGTGCCGGCCGTCGCGGACAGTGCGGACGAGGCCGCCATCGCTCTCGACTCCGGATTCGACGTTGCGGAGCTGCGCGGCTTCCTGGTGGGCCGGTTGCCGGAGTTCATGGTGCCGACGGCGTTCGTGGCGCTGGATCGGCTGCCGCTGACGCCGAACGGGAAGCTGGACAGAGCCGCGCTGCCGGAGCCGGAGACCAGGGCCAACGCCTACCGGGCACCGCGATCGCCGGGTGAGGAGGTGCTGGCCCGGGTGTTCGCCGAGGTCTTGGGCCTGGAAAGGGTCGGAATCGACGACGACTTCTTCGCTGTCGGCGGGGACAGCATCCAGTCCATCCAGGTGGCTTCACGCGCCCGCGCGCAGGGTGTGCCGGTCGGCGCACGGGAGGTCTTCGAGAGCCGGACTGTGGCCGCGCTGGCCGAGGTGACGGCCTCGCGCACCGGGACGGGCCCCGACCCCGGGCTGGAGGAGCTGCCCGGCGGTGGTATCGGCTGGATGCCCTTGCTGCCGGTGGCGCGATGGGTCCGCGACCTGGGGCCGGGGTTCGAGCGGTTCCTGCAGGCGATGGTGCTCGACCTGCCCGCCGGGATCGACCTGAAGGGGCTGACCGCCACGGTCGGTGCCGTGGTGGACCGACATGATCTGCTGCGGTCCCGGCTGGCATCCGAGGACGGCGGTGGACTCGTCGTCGAGCCGCCCGGAACGTGGGCGGCGGACGGGATGATCCGGCGGGTGGGCTGCGACGGGCGGTGGGGCGGCGCGTCCTGGCGTCGGCTGCTGCTGGGGGAGTTGGAGGAGGCCGCGCGGGCGCTGGATCCAGCGGCCGGCGTGATGGCGCGGTTCGTGTGGTTCGCGCCGGCGGCCGAGCAGACGGGCCGGCTGCTGGTGGTACTGCACCACCTGGTGGTCGACGGGGTGTCGTGGCGGGTGCTGGCGCCGGACCTGGCGGCGGCCTGGCAGAGGGTGCGTGCCGGACAGGTGCCTGAGCTGCCGCCAGTGGGCACCTCGGTGCGCCGATGGGGGCACGCACTCGTGGAGGAGGCGTCGCGGCCGGAGCGGGTGGCGGAACTGGCGCTGTGGCGGTCGATCGTCGAGGCGCCGGATCCGCAGCTCGGCGCCCGCCGGCTCGACCCCGCCGTCGACGTGGTCTCCACGGTGGCCAAGGTGCGCGTCCAGTTGCCGGCGCCGGTGACCGACGCGCTGCTGACGAAGCTCCCGGCGGCGTTCCACGCTGGTGTCAACGACGGTCTCCTGACCGGTCTCGCCATGGCCGTCGTGGAGTGGCGCCGGCGACGGGGGGTCGAGGAGACCTCGGTGCTGCTTCGGGTGGAGGGGCACGGCCGGGAAGCGGGGGCGGCCCCGGGCGCGGAACTGTCCCGCACGGTGGGCTGGTTCACCAGCGTCTTCCCCGTGCGACCGGATCTGACCGGGGTGGACCTCCGGGAGGCGTTCGCCGGCGGACCGGCGACGGGACGGGCGGTCAAGGCCGTCAAGGAGCACCTGCGGGCGATCCCCGACGCCGGGATCGGCTACGGGCTGCTGCGCTACCTCAATCCCGAAACCGCCGCGGCCTTGCAGGAGCACGGGATCGGCCAGGTGGGGTTCAACTACCTGGGCCGGTTCTCCGCCGCCGCGGACATGCCGGAGGAACTGCGCGGCCTCGGCTTCTCCGAGGCGCCGGAGCTGTCCGAGCTGTCCGAGCTGGCCGAGTTGGACGCCGCGCAGGACGCCCGCATGCCGGCGCTGTCGGAGGTGGACATCAACGCATCCGTCACCGACACAGCGGCGGGCCCCTGCCTCGGAGCTCTGTTCACCGCCCCCGTAGGGGTGCTCGATCCAGCTGAGGTGCAGGAGCTGGCGGATCTGTGGTGCGCCGCGCTGGAGGGGCTCGCCCGGCACGTCGCCCGGCCGGGCTCCGGCGGGCTGACGCCTTCGGACGTGTCGCTGGTGTCGGTGAACCAAGGCGAGATTGAGGAGTGGGAGAGCCGCTATCCGGGCCTCGCCGACGTATGGCCGCTGAGCGTGCTGCAGTCGGGGCTGCTGATCCAGTCGTTGAAGAACGCGTCCTCGTTCGACGCCTACCAGGTGCAGTACGCACTGAGGCTGTCAGGACCGGTGGACCCGCCCCGGCTGCGGGCGGCGGGGCAGGCACTGCTGGACCGGCACCCCGCCCTGCGGGCCGCGTTCGTGCCCGCTGCCACCGGAGAACTGGTGCAGCTTGTCATCGACGGCGTCCGGCTGCCCTGGCAGGAGATCGACCTTGCCGGCGTGCACGAGGGGGAACGGCCCGCCGCGTTCGCTCAGTTCCTGGCCGAGGACCTGCGAGACCACTTCGATCCCGCCGCACCACCGCTGCTGCGGCTCTCCCTGGTCCGCATGGCACCGGAGTGGTACGAACTCGTGCTGACCGCCCATCACGTGCTGTTCGACGGCTGGTCGCTGCCACTGCTCATGCGGGATCTGCTGCGTCTGTACCGCACCCGCGGGGATGCCTCCGGGCTGCCGAGCGCACGCAGCTACCGGGACTTCCTGGCGTGGCTGGCCCGCCAAGACCACACCCCGTCGGCCCGCGCCTGGCAGCGGGAGCTCGACGGCTTCGACGAGCCGACGATGCTGGCCACCGGGCCGTTGTCGCCGGACGGCGGCCCCGGTATCGGACACATCGCCGTTCCGTTGCCCTCGGATGCCGCCCGCGACCTGCCGCTGCGCGCCGCGGAGCTGGGCGTCACACTGAACACTGTCGTCCAGGGAGCCTGGGCGGTGCTTCTCGCCCGGATGACCGGCCGCCAGGACGTAGCCTTCGGCACCACCGTGTCCGGTCGTCCTCCCGCGCTGGCGGGGGTGGACTCCATGGTCGGGATGTTCCTGGGCACCGTTCCGGTACGGGTGCGGTGCGGCCCCCAGGCCACGCTCGCCGAACTGCTGAGCGGGCTGCAGGACCGGCAGGCCGCGCTGCTGGACCACCACCACTACGGATTGCCGGACATCCACCGGCTGACCGGCCGCAGCTCCCTGTTCGACACCTTTCTGGCCTTCGAGTCCTTCCCGGTGGACCGTGCAGCCCTTACCGAGGCGGGCGCTGACTCGGGAATCGCCTTCACCGGCATCAGCCCCCACACCACTTCCCACTACGGGTTGACCGTCCTGGCCATGGCCGACTCCGACCGGTTGCGGCTGAACGTGCAGTACCGGCGTGACACGTTCGACCGCGGAACGGCGGAAGACGTCGCGGCCCGTCTCGGCCGGATCCTGCGGCAGGTGGCGGCCGACCCCCATCGGCGGGTGGGCTCGGTCGATGTGCTCGACCCGGCCGAACGGGAACGGCTGCTGCCCCGATCCGGTGGGCCGGTGGAACCCGTCTCGGAGGCGACGATCTCAGGCCTGTTCGAGGAACGCGCCGCGCTGTCCCCGGACGGTGTCGCCGTGGTGTGCGGTGACGTCTCGCTGACGTACGAGGAACTGAACGGGCGGGCGAACCGGCTGGCTCACGAGCTGATCCGGCGTGGCATCGGTCCCGAGGACGTGGTGGCGGTGGCCCTGCCGCGGTCGCCCGACCTCGTCGTCGCGCTGCTGGGCGTGCTCAAGGCGGGCGCGGCGTATCTGCCGGTCGATCCGAAGCTCCCGCGCAGGCGGTTGGCGTTCGTGTGCGAGGACGCCGCTCCCGTGCTGGTCCTCACCCGCGCGGAGACTCCAGCCGTGCTGCCCGGGACCGCGATTCCGCAGCTGTCTTTGGAGGAGCTCGTCGGCGCGATGGACGGCCGGGAAATCGACCCGGTGGACGCGGAACGGACCCAGTCGCTGCGGCCCGACCACGCGGTCTACCTCATGTACACCTCGGGGTCCACCGGGACGCCGAAGGGGGTGGTCATCACGCACCGCAACGTCACGAGCTGCCTGCCGTCCCTGTTCTCGTGCCTGGGAGTGGCGCCGTCGGCGCGGATACTGGCGGGCACGTCGGTGAGCTTCGACGTGTCGGTGTTCGAGATGTTCGGCACGCTGTGCGCCGGAGGCGCCGTCGAAATCGTCCGGGACGTACTGGTTCTGGGCGAGCGTGAGGGCTGGGCCGGCCAGGTGATCAGTACGGTGCCCTCCGTCTTCGCCGAACTGCTGGGCCACCTGGACGGCAAGACGTGCGTTGACACCGTGGTGTTCGCAGGGGAGCCGCTGCCTGCGTCGCTGGTGGCGAGGGTGCGCCAGGCGATACCGGGCGTGCGGGTGGTCAACGCCTATGGGCAGAGCGAGACCTTCTACGCCACCGCATTCACGCTGCCCGGCACGGACGAGTGGACGGGCAAGGGCAGAGCACCCATAGGAACGCCGCTCGGGACCACCAGGGTGTACGTGCTGGACGCGGGTCTCGCGCCGGCGCCGCCCGGGGTCACCGGCGAGTTGTACGTGGCGGGTCCGAACGTGGGTCGCGGCTATCACGGGCGCCCCACACTGACCGCGGAGCGGTTCGTGGCCTGCCCGTTCGGCCCGCCCGGCGCGCGGATGTACCGCACCGGGGACCTGGCCCGCTGGACCGCGGAAGGGCAACTGGACTACACCGGCCGGGCCGATGAGCAGGTCAAGATCCGTGGGGTGCGGATCGAGCCGGGCGAGACCGAGGCCGCACTGACGGCCCACCCCGAGGTCGCCCACGCCGTGGTGGTCGCCCGGGCGGTCCCGGGCGCCGACGGAGCCGCCCGGCTGGTGGCGTACGTCGTCCTGGAGGAGAGCGCTGCGGCCAACTGCGGCGAACTGCGGGGTTTCGTATCGGACCGGCTGCCCGACCACCTGGTGCCGACGGGGTTCGTCGTGCTGGACCGGCTGCCGCTGCTGCCGAACGGCAAGCTGGACCGGGCGGCGCTGCCCGAGCCGGACTTCGGCGGAGGGGAGTATCGGGCCCCGCGGACCGACCAGGAAGAAGCTCTGTGCGCGCTGTACGCCGAGGTACTCGGGCTGCCTCGGGTAGGGATCGACGACGACTTCTTCGCGGCAGGCGGGGATTCACTGCTGGCAATGCGTGTGGCCGGTCGCGCCCGGAAGGTACTCCAGGCGGACGTCCCCGTCAGCCTCATATTCGCATGCCGGAGCATCGCGGAGCTGTGTCGAGCAGTGCAGAACAAAGCCGCGTCACGAAGGCCCCTTGTGCGCAGGATGGATAGGAGTGGGTTCTGAATGATTCCGTTGTCTTTCGCGCAGCGGCGGCTGTGGTTCATCGACCGGTTCGAGGGCCCCTCAGCGATGTACAACCTGCCGTTCGTGCTGCGTATGCGCGGGGACCTGGACGTGGCGGCATTGCGGGCCGCGGTGCGGGACGTGGTGGCCAGGCACGAGAGTCTGCGCACGCTGATCGTCGAGAACGCGGAGGGGGTGGCGGGCCAGCGGGTGCTGCCCATGGCCGAGGTGCCGTTGGACGTGCCGCTCGTCGTGGCGGAGCCGGACGCCCTTGACGACGTCGTGGCAGAGGCGGCGCAGTACGTCTTCGACCTGGCAGCGGAGATACCGGTGCGGGCGACGCTGGTCCGGTGCGGCGCGGAGCACCTACTCGTGCTGCTCATCCATCACATCGCCAGCGATGGCGAGTCCGCGGCGCCACTCGCTCGGGACCTGTCCGCCGCGTATACGGCGCGGGTGCGGGCCGTGGCGCCGGACTGGCCCCAACTGCCGGTGCAGTACGTCGACTACACGTTGTGGCAGCGGGAGTTGCTGGGGGAGGAGCACGACCCGGACAGTGTGCTCTCCTCTCAGGTGGCGTACTGGCGGGACGAGCTGGAGCGGGTGCCGCAGCCGTTGCGGCTCCCGACCGACCACCCCAGGCCGCCGAGAGCCTCGCACCGAGGCGGCGTGGTGGACTTCTCCGTCGAGCCCGACCTGCTGGACGCGGTCGTCAGGCTCGCACAGGAACGGGGCATGACGGTGCCGATGGTGTTGCAGGCGTCGCTCGCGGTGCTGCTGCACCATCTCACCGGCAGCGAGGACATTCCGATGGGATCCTCGGTCGCGGGGCGACCCGAGGAGGAGTTCCAGGAACTGGTCGGGTTCTTCGTCAACACCTGGGTGCTGCGTGCCGACCTGTCGGGGAACCCCACGTTCGAGGAACTGCTCGGTCGGGTGCGGGACAAGGCGGTGGCCGCGTACGACAATCAGGACGCCCCGTTCGAGCGGCTGGTGGAGTCGCTGAACCCCGAGCGGTCCACCGCCTACCACCCCTTGTTCCAGACGATGCTCACCTGGCAGAACGACGCCCGGATCGACCTCGACATGGAGGGACTCCAGGCCCGGCTCGAAGCGCTTCCGACTCCGACCGCGAAGTTCGACCTGGAGTTCAACTTCGCCACCGACAGCGTCGAGCCGGGGATGCGGTGCAACCTCGAGTACGCGACGGATCTGTTTGATCGGGGCACGGTGGAGGGGCTGGCGGCGCGTTTTGTGCGGGTGTTGCGGCAGGTGGCTGCGGAGCCTGGTGTCCGGGTCGGGTTGGTTGATGTGTTGGAGTCGGTTGAGCGTGAGGTGGTGGTGCGGGGGTTCAACAAGGCGGTGGTGGATGTGCCGGCGGTGCCGGTTCCGGTGTTGGTGGAGCGGCAGGTGGCGTTGTCGCCGGGTGCGTTGGCGGTGGTGTGCGGTGAGGTGTCGTTGACGTATGGGGAGTTGAATGCGCGGGCGAATCGGCTGGCGCGTGTGCTGGTGGGGCGTGGAGTGGGGCCGGAGTCGGTGGTGGCGTTGGCGTTGCCGCGTAGTGCGGATCTGGTGGTGGCKTTGTTGGGGGTGTTGAAGGCTGGTGGGGCGTATTTGCCGGTTGATCCGCGTTATCCGGGTGGGCGGTTGGAGCGCATTGTGGCTGAGGCTCGTCCGGGTCTGGTGGTGACGGACAGGGCGACTTTGGGTGTGGTGCCTGGTGGTGGTCTGCCGTCGTTGTGTGTGGATGAGGTTGATTTCGGTGGGCCTGGTGGGGGCGGTGATCTTGGTGATGAGGAGCGTTTGGCTCCGCTGCTGCCGGAGCACGCCGCCTATGTGATGTACACCTCCGGCTCCACCGGGACGCCGAAGGGCGCGGTCATCACCCACGGCACGGTAGTCGGCGACGTGCTGGGCCTCGCCTCGGAGGTCGGTGTCGGCGCCGGCTCACGGGTGCTGGCGGGAACGTCGGTGAACTTCGATGTGTCGGTGTTCGAGTTGTTCGCCACGCTGGTGGCCGGCGGCACCGTGGAGGTGGTGCGGGATGTGCTGGCTCTGGCCGAGCGAGGAGGCTGGGCCGGCGATGTGATCAGCACGGTGCCGTCGGTCTTCGCCGAGCTGCTGGACCAGGTGGCCGGAAAGATCGACGCCGAGGCGGTGGTTTTCGCCGGTGAGGCGTTGCCGGGGTCGCTGGTGTCCCGGGTGCGTGAGGCGATCCCCGGCGTGCGGGTCGTCAACACCTACGGCCAGACCGAGAGTTTCTACGCCACCGCCTTCGCGCTCCCGTGCACGGACGCGTGGGCAGCGGGCGGAAGCGCGCCCATCGGTTCCCCGCTGGGCAACACGCGTGCCTATGTCCTGGGTTCCGGTCTTCGGCCGGTCCCTGTCGGCGTGGTGGGTGAGCTGTACGTGGCCGGCACGGTGGCCCGGGGCTACCTCGGGCGCGGTGGGCTGACCGCGGAGCGGTTCGTGGCCTGCCCGTTCGGCCCTCCCGGAACCCGCATGTACCGCACCGGCGACCTGGCCCGCTGGACCGCGGACGGGCGGTTGGAGTACGTGGGGCGCGGAGACGCGCAGGTCAAGGTGCGGGGGTTCCGTATCGAGCCGGGAGAGGTCGAGGCCGCCCTGACCGCGCACCCGGGCGTGGCCCAGGCGGCCGTTACTGTGCACGACGGCGGCACCGCGGGCAGGTCCAGGCGGTTGGTGGGTCACATCGTTCCAAAGGGGGCGGAAGAGAGCGGTTTCGGTACCGTCGAGAGCTTGGGCGATCTCGATGTGGACCTGACGGCCGGTGTTTCGGTGCGGGAGTTGCGCAGGTTCGTGGCGGGGCGGCTGCCGGAGTTCATGGTGCCGGCGGCGTTTGTGGTGCTGGATCGGCTGCCGCTGGCGCCGAACGGGAAACTGGACCGCGCGGCTCTGCCGGAGCCGATGTATGAGGGGACGGCCTACCGGGCGCCACGCACTCGGGAGGAAGAGGTCCTGACTCAGGTCTACGCCGAGGTGCTGGGCCTGGAACGGGTCGGCATCGACGACGACTTCTTCACGGTCGGCGGCGACAGCATCCGGTCCATCCAGGTGGTTTCCCGGGCACGGACGCAGGGTGTCGAGGTGAGCCCTCGGCAGATCTTCGAGTGCCGCACCGTCGCCGAGCTGGCCGAGGCAGCGGGCAGCCAGGCCGCCACGAAGAAGGTGCTGAAGAAGCTGGAGGGCAGTGGCGTCGGCTGGATGCCGCTGCCGCCGATCGCGAGATACCTGGTGGAGTTGGGGGGCGGCCACGACCGGTTCTCCCTCTCGGCCATGCTCGAGCTGCCGTCGGACCTCGACCACGCCGGGTTGCTGGCGACGCTGGGCGCGGTGTTCGACCACCACGACGTGCTCCGCGCCACGCTGCTCAGCGGGCACGGCGGAATGCGAATCGGCTCCGTGGGCTCGATCGACCCGGCCGCGCTCCTCCGCCGGGTCCCGTGCGACGGCCGGTGGGGCGACGAGGCGTGGGAGCACCTGTCTGCCGCCGAGTTGGACGCGGCGGCGGGCCGGTTGGATCCGGCAGCCGGTGTGATGGCCCAGTTCGTGTGGTTCGCTCCCGAGCGGGGTGCGGGTCGGCTCTTGGTCGTGTTGCATCACCTGGTCGTGGACGGAGTCTCGTGGCGGATCCTGTTGCCGGATCTGGCCGCTGCCTGGCAGCAGGTACGGGCTGGGCGCACGCCGCAGCTCGCCCCCGTGGGTACGTCCGCGCGGCGCTGGGCGCACGCGCTGGTCGAGGAGGCATCGAGCCCGGAGCGGGTGGCGGAACTGACCTTCTGGCAGACCGCTTTGGCGGGCCCGGATCCGCTGCTGGGCTCGCGGGAGCTGGACCCGGCCGTCGATGTGATGGCCACCCTCGACAGTGTGCGCGTGCGACTGCCCGCGCAGGTGACCGAAGCATTGGTGACCGCATTGCCCGCGGCGTTCCGCGGCGGGGTCAACGACGGCCTGCTGGCGGGTCTCGCGCTGGCTGTCGTGCGTCGGCGCCGACTGCGGGGCTCGGACGAGTCGTCACTGCTGATCCGGCTCGAGGGCCATGGCCGTGAGGAAGGCGTGGTGCCGGGCGCGGACCTGTCGCGGACGGTCGGCTGGTTCACCAGCATGTTCCCCGTCCGCCTCGATATCGCCGACGCGGACCTCGACGAGGCGTTTGCCGGCGGACCGGCCGCCGGCCAGGTGGTCAAGGCCGTCAAGGAGCAACTGCTGGCCGTCCCGGACCGGGGGGTCGGTTACGGCCTGCTGCGCTACCTGAACCATGAGACCGGCACGGTACTGCGGCGGTACCCGGCCGGGCAGATCGCGTTCAACTACCTGGGCCGGTTCTCCGCTGCGGACATGCCCGAGAACCTGCGCGGGCTGGGCTTCACCCAGGTGACCGACTCCGACGAGCCGGCCGCGGCGCCGGACACGGACATGCCGGCGCTGTCCACGCTGCAGGTCAACTCGATGGTCGTGGACACCGAGCAGGGCCCACGGCTCGATGCCGTGCTCGACTTCCCTTCGGGGGTGCTCGGGCAGGGTGAGGTGCGGGAGTTGGCCGATCTGTGGTGTGGCGCACTGGAAGGTCTGGCGCGGCATGTCGCCGAGCCGGGTGCGGGCGGGTTGACGCCTTCGGATGTCCCGTTGGTGCGGGTTGGGCAGCGTGACCTGGAGTTGTGGGAGAAGCGGTATCGGGGTCTGGTGGATGTGTGGCCGCTGACCGCGCTGCAGTCCGGGTTGCTTTTCCACGCCATGTTGGCCGATGCCGCCTTCGATGCGTACCAGATGCAGCTCGTGTTTCACCTGTCGGGTGGTGTGGAGCCGGAGCGGATGCGTGCGGCGGGGCAGGGGCTGCTGGACCGGTATGCGAATCTGCGTGCCGCGTTTGTTGCCGATGGGGCCGGAAATTTGGTGCAGGTTGTGCCGGCTGGTGTGGAGCTGCCGTGGCGGCATCGTGATCTGGCGGGGGTGAGTGAGGAGGAGCGCGGTGCGGCGTTCGAGCGGTTGCTGGCTGATGATCAGGCCTCCCATTTCGATCCGGCCGTGCCGCCGCTGCTGCGGATGACGCTGGTCACCATGGGTCCTGAGCGCTCCGAACTGGTCTTGACCGCACACCACGTGCTGGTCGACGGCTGGTCGTTGCCGCCGCTCTTGGAGGATCTGCTGCGCCTCTACGGGACCGCTGGGGACGGTGCGTCCCTGCCAGACCGGCGCGGCTTCCGGGATTTCCTGGTGTGGCTGTCGGAGCAGGACCGTGCGGAGTCGGCCCGGGTGTGGGCCCGCGAGCTGGATGGGATCGACGAGCCCACCCTGCTCGCCCCCACCGCGGACACTGGGGCGGAGCGGGCGGTGCAGGCGGAGCAGGCGGAGGCGGCCGGCGCGGTCGATGTGCCGCTTGCACAAGAAGCCGCCCGTGGTCTGTCGCGGCGCGCGGCGGAGCTGGGCGTGACCTTGAACACTCTGGTGCAGGGTGCGTGGGCGCTGCTGCTGTCGGGGCTGACGGGTAGGCAGGATGTGGTTTTCGGAGCCACTGTCTCCGGCCGTCCGCCCGAAGTCGCGGGCGTGGACGAGATGGTGGGCTTGTTCATCAACACGCTGCCCGTACGGGTGCGGTGTGCGCCGGGGAGCACGCTCCGCGACCTGCTTACCGGTTTGCAGGAGCGGCAGGGCGCGCTGCTCGATCATCATCACCACGGGCTCACCGACATCCACCAGGCGACCGGGCTGAGCACCCTGTTCGACACCCTCGTCGCTTTCGAGTCCTACCCCATCGACCGGGCAGCACTCGGTGAGGCCCACGGGATCGCGGGAATCGAGATCACGGGGATCACTCCGGATTCCGGGTCCCACTATCCGCTAACCGTGGTCGCCACTGCGGACCCGTACCTGCGGCTGGCCCTGCAGTTCCAACACTCCTCGTTCGTCCGGGACGCTGCCGAGGCGATCGCGGTGCGGTTTGCGGGGGTTCTGGGGCAGGTGGCTGAGGATCCGGATGTGCGGGTGTCGGGGGTGGATGTGCTGGGGCCCCCCCCCCCCCCCCCCCCCCCCCCCCCCCCCCCCCCCCCCCCCCCCCCCCCCACGGGGATCACTCCGGATTCCGGGTCCCACTATCCGC
>NZ_JASKYT010000559.1:0-2243 GCF_041028275.1 Streptomyces sp. PU-14G | reverse complement strand
ACCTTCTCCTGAGGCAGGCCCGTCCGGCTCGCCACCTCCTCCATCCCCCCCCCCCCCCCCCCCCCCCCCCCCCCCCCCCCCCCCCCCCCCCCCCCCCCCCCCCCCCCCCCCCCCCCCCCCCCCACCCCGACGCGCGCGCCCCCACGCGCACCGAGCGCTACACGCCAGGGAGCACGTACACCTGTGCGCCCTCCGCGTCCACCCCCTGCTGCCGCACGCAGTGGTGACGCAGCAGCAAGCGCAGCGCCGCCAGCACCTTCTCCTGAGGCAGGCCCGTCCGGCTCGCCACCTCCTCCATCCGGACCCGCGCCTCCCCCTGCGACGTCAGCATCCCCGCCATCAACGCGGCCACCGGCCACACGTCCTTGGTGATCGCCAACTGGTTCCGCTCCCAGAGCGAGAGCAACGAGACAGCGCCTCCCGAGCGGTGCGGGACGGACGCCGCTGCCTGGTGCGCCTCCCGGCGCCCGGGGTCCGTGTTCTCGACCAGCCGCCCCAGCAGGGAGATGATCTCCCGCTGCTGCGCGAGCATGTCGTGGTGTGCGGCCGTCACCCCGCTCTCGAACCGCCGGTCCTCGCGCCGCTGCGCCAGCCACTCCTCGTCCATGCGGAGGTTGTGCTCCTCCAGCCGCACGATGGCGTCCGCGACCGCCTCCGGCATCGCGTAGACCGTGCGGGCCTCGGGCCCCTGCGGCTGGACCTCCGCCTTCTCCAGCGTGTAGGAACCCTCGCGCTGGATCGTCACGATGACGTCGGTGACCCACTTCTTGAACGGCTCGGAAGCCGGTTTGGTGCAGCCGTTGACCAGCCGTACCAGACCTTGCAGGCTCACCATTCTCATGTGTTTCTGAAGGCCGTGACCTGTCAGTTTGCGCAGGCCGTCTACTCCACAGACGCCCTGGACAAGCTGTTTCAGGCTCAGGGTCCACTCAGTGGGCACATGCCACTGCAAGGCTTGGCGCGTGTTTGCGTAACCGAGATCCCGAGCCAGGTCGACCGCGGGGAACCAGTGTGTCCCGTCCGGTAGCGTCAGCCTCCGTACGCGCGCTCCGGTGGCCGCGTAGACGAAGTCGTTGATGTCGATGGCGTCCTGCCACTGCTCGTTCACGAGCATCACCTCCGATGCTCACATAAGCAGCACATCCGTCGAACCGACGGATGGTTAGCGTTCGTTAACTCGAACGAGTGAAGTGCCGCGCGCACAAAGGGCGGTTCGTGGCTCCCCCCTCTTGCCACGAACCGCCCGGCTCTACGCGCGAAGCTGCGCGGGGCACCAACAATAGTTGACTCAGCGTCAGTGTCCAATCACTTATCGATATAGGCGTATCGAGAGATTTGCTCGCCCGAACACGCACGGTGACCAAAGCGGAGGGTTTGACCTACGCCCGCTTGGGCCAGACCTCCTGCATGTTCGTCGCACGCCCAGTGGTCAAGCGGACGGCCCGCGCCATCCTCCTCGCCCCCGGGGACGGCCCAGGCCCCGGGGAACTGATCGTCATCAAGCGCACCAAGCCTGGCCGGGAGCCGTACTGGATCACGCCGGGCGGCGGCGTCGAGCCGGACGTCGACAGCACCGTGGTGGACGCCCTGCACCGCGAGGTCCACGAGGAGTTGGGGGCTGAAGTCACCGACGTGGTGCCCGCCTTCGTGGACACGGTGAGTGACCCCGAGGAGACTCCGGGTGGCGTGAAAATTCAGCACTTCTTCGTGTGCCGTCTCGTCTCGATGAACCCCGCGCTGCGCCACGGGCCCGAAGTGGACGACCCCTGCGGCCGGTACGAGATCACACGGCTCCCCTTCACGCCCGAGGGCGTCACCTCCGTCGACGTCGTCCCCGTGGCCCTGCAGACCTACCTGGCCGCCAACATCGAAGGGGTACGGGCCCTACTCGCACCGGACCTGCGCTGAACAAGCGGAATCCGCCGCCCGACCGCCCGGGTCTAGCCGAACCACCCCTGGAACGCGGAGTCCGGGCGGGGCTCCGCTGTCTCGGCGCCTCGGCGCTGCGCCTCGGCCAGCGCCCGCTCTGCCTCCTGTCGCCAGGCCGAAATGTCCCGTGCGTACTCGTCGTCGTCCCCCGAACCGGTCCCGTAGCGCGCCGAGATGGCGGCGGAGACACCTGACGGTGCGGACGGCACGGCAGGCGGCGTCGGCGCCGCGTGCCGCCGTCTTCTGGGCAGCGGGGCGGGCACGGACGGAGGCGGAATGGTGTAGTCGGCCTCCCCCGCGACGCCGCCCCCGTC
>NZ_JASKYT010000558.1:0-2833 GCF_041028275.1 Streptomyces sp. PU-14G | reverse complement strand
GTGGGGGCCGGGCGGGGCCCGCGAGAGTGCCTTTCAGCCGCCGGGTACGGCAGGCCTCAGTTGCCGTACCTGCGGTGCCGGGCGGCGTAGTCGCGGAGGGCCCGGAGGAAGTCGACCTTGCGGAAGCCGGGCCACAGGACCTCGGCGAAGTAGTACTCCGAATGGGCGCTCTGCCAGAGCATGAAGCCGGAGAGCCGGGTCTCGCCGCTGGTGCGGATGATGAGGTCAGGGTCGGGCTGGCCCCGGGTGTAGAGGTGCTCGGAGATGTCCTCCACGGTGAGTTCTTCGGCGCACTCGTCGAGGCTTATTCCGCGCGCGGCGCGGTCTGCCAGCAGGGAGCGGACGGCGTCGGTGATCTCCTGCCGGCCGCCGTACCCGACGGCCACGTTGACCAGTATCCCGTCGACGTCGCCCGCCTGCTCCTCGGCCTCCTTGAGCACCCGCTGGGTCCTCGCGGGCAGCAGGTCGAGCTGTCCGACGTGGTGTACGCGCCAGCGCCCGTCGGCGGCCAGGTCGCGCACGGTGTCCTCGATGATGCCGACGAGCGGGAGCAGTTCGTCCTCGGGGCGGTTGAGGTTGTCCGTGGACAGCAGCCACAGGGTGACGACCTCGACATCGGTCTCGTCGCACCACCCGAGCAGTTCCTGGATCTTGCTGGCTCCGGCCTTGTGGCCCTGCTCGGTCGTTCCCCCGGAGGCGCGCGCCCACCTCCGGTTGCCGTCCAGGATGACGCCGATGTGCTTGGGCACCTGAGCGTGGTCGAGGCGGTCCTCCACCCGGCGCGCGTAGAGCTTGTACACCAGGTCGCGCAACTTCATGGGAACGGCCAGCCTCTCCGTGCCGAATCGGGATTCCAGCACCTTACTGCCGTTCGCCCTTACGTACGAACCGAGCCGGTCAGGTGGCGGTGATAGGAAAAGGCACATGACGCACCACACCTCATCCCCCTTTTCCGCACCCACACCCACCGCCGTCCCGTCCGACACCCTGTACCGGGCGGACGCCGCCAGGTACGACGCGATGGAGTACCGCCGTACCGGCCGTTCGGGGCTGAAACTGCCGGCGATCTCGCTCGGCCTGTGGCACAACTTCGGCGACGACCGCCCGCTGGCGACCCAGCGGGCCATCCTGCGCCGCGCCTTCGATCTGGGCGTCACCCATTTCGACCTGGCGAACAACTACGGTCCGCCGGCCGGCTCCGCCGAGCTGAACTTCGGCCGCCTCTTCGCCCAGGACTTCCGCCCGTACCGCGACGAACTGGTCATTTCCACCAAGGCGGGCTACCTCATGCACCCGGGCCCTTACGGAGAGTGGGGCTCGCGCAAGTACCTGCTCTCCTCCCTGGACGCCTCGCTGGGCCGCATGGGGCTCGACCACGTCGACATCTTCTACTCCCACCGCTACGACCCCGACACCCCGCTCGAGGAGACGATGGGGGCGCTCGCCTCCGCCGTCCAGCAGGGCAAGGCCCTGTACGCGGGCGTCTCCTCCTACAGCGCGGCCCGCACCCGCGAGGCGGCACGGCTGCTGCGCGAGATGGGCGTCCCGGCGCTGATCCACCAGCCGTCCTACTCGATGATCAACCGCTGGACGGAGGAGGACGGGCTGCTCGACACCCTGGAGGCCGAGGGGATGGGCTGCATCTCCTTCGCACCGCTCGCCCAGGGCATGCTCACCGACAAGTACCTCGACGGCATTCCCGAGGGCTCCCGCGCCTCCCAGGGCAAGTCCCTGGACCCGGGGTTGCTGACCCAGGAGGTCGTACGGCGGCTGCGCGGCCTCAACGCCGTCGCCGAGCGCCGCGGCCAGTCGCTGGCACAGCTCGCGCTCCGCTGGGTCCTGCGCGACCCGCGGATGACCTCCGCGCTGATCGGAGCCAGCTCCGTGACCCAACTGGAGGCCAACGTGGCAGCGCTGCGCGGAGCCCCGCTCGGCGACGAGGAACTGCGCGAGATCGACGACCTGGCGGTCTCCGAGCCCGGCACCAACATCTGGGCGGCCAGCAGCAACTCCTGACGCGCCGCCGTCCGGCCGCGCCGCCCGGTGGCGCCGCCCGGTGGCGCCGCCCGGTGGCGCCGCCCGGTGGCGCGCCGGTTCCGGGAGGGCCGCCCTCCCGGAACCGGCGCGCACGCAAAGCGGGCCGGTCCGTGGGGGGATACGGACCGGCCCGAGGGGGGGTTCCCACCTTAGCCCCTCCGACGCGATATTCCGCACACCAACGACCGTGTCGCGTAGGCCAGTACTCCGTTCCGTGGCGTCTCCTACCGTCCGTCCCGCCGCCTCAGGCCGTAAGACCGCCCAGTGCGACGCCCGCCGCCGCTCCGAGCACCATGAAAGGCCCGAAGGCCAGGGCGCTGCTGCGGCGGGCGCGGCCGGTCGCCAGCAGCGCGAAACCGTACCCGGCGGCCGACAGGAAGCCGAGGAACGCGCCCGCGAACAGCACCGCCCAGCCGTACCACCCAAGGGCGACCCCCACCGACAGCGCCAGCTTGACGTCGCCGAAGGCCACCGCGCGCGGACTGATGACGAACAGCACGAAGAACGCGCCGGCCAGCACCAGACCGCCCAGCAGCGCCCGCCGCCAGCTGCCGCCCGCCCCCGGCAGCAGGGCCGCGAGCCCGAGCAGTGCGGCGGTGCCGGCCGCCAAGGGGAGGGTGAGCAGGTCGGGGAGGCGCATCACCGCCAGGTCGACGGCCGCGAGGAGCAGGGCGAAGGGCGCGCACAGGAGCCAGACCGCGAGCTCGGGTCGCACGCCGACGGCCGCCGCCAGTCCGGCGCACACCAGGGCGCCGACCAGGGCGAGGGTCCCGCGCCCACTCCGGTAGGCCACCCC
>NZ_JASKYT010000557.1:0-2727 GCF_041028275.1 Streptomyces sp. PU-14G | reverse complement strand
CCCCCGCACCGCCCCTGGAAGCTCCATGCCCCGCACCGGCCTGCGCCTGAAGTCCCCCGAACAGCTGATCTCCGAATCCGGCGCCGACCTGGAGGGGAACGGCCTCAAGCGCACCATCGGCCCGTTCCAGCTGGTGTGCTTCGGCATCGGCGCGATCGTCGGCACCGGCATCTTCGTCGGCCTGTCCGACACCGTGGCCGAGGCCGGACCCGCCGTCATCGTCTCCTTCGTCCTCGCCGCACTGACCTGCGTCTTCACCGCCTTCTCCTTCGCGGAGCTGGGCGGCGCCATGCCCGTCTCCGGCAGCTCCTACTCCTACACCTACGCCTCGCTCGGGGAGCGCGCCGCCTTCCTGGTGGGCTGGTGCCTGCTGCTGGAGTACGGCGTCTCGGTCTCGGCGGTGGCCATCGGCTGGGGGCAGTATCTGAACGAACTGCTGGAGCACACCGTGGGCTGGCGCATCCCGGCCGCCCTCGCGGACGCGCCGGGGCACGGCGGCGTCGTCAACGTGCCGGCGGTGATCGTGATGCTGCTCGCCGCCGTCCTGCTGGTGCGGGGCGTGCGGGAGAGCGCGCGGGCGACGGCAGCGATGGCGGTGATCAAGGTCGGCATCCTCGTCCTGTTCTGCGCGATCGCCTTCACCGCGTTCCAGTCGGGCAACCTGTCGCCGTTCGCCCCCGAGGGCATCGGCGGCATCGGTGCCGGCGCGTCGCTGGCGTTCTTCTCCTTCATCGGCTTCGACGCGATCTCCACGGCCGGTGAGGAGGTCAAGAACCCGCGCAGGAACCTGCCGCTCGCCATCCTGGTGACCATCGGCTGCGTGGCACTGCTCTACTGCCTGGTCTCGGTCGCGGCCCTCGGCGCGATGCCCTGGGAACAGGTCGGCGGCAAGCCTGCGGCGCTCTCGCTCATCGTCAACCACGCGACCGGCTCGACCTTCGGCTCGACCGTCATCGCGCTGGGCGCCGTGGTGGCCATCGCCTCCGTGGTGCTCGCGGTGATGTACGGGCAGACCCGCATCCTGATGTCCATGTCCCGCGACGGACTGATGCCCAAGGTGTTCGAGCGGGTCTCGCCCAAGACGTCGACGCCCGTGGCCAACACCTGGATCGTCGCCGTCGTCTTCGCCGTCCCCGCCGCCGTCGTACCGCTGGACGTGGTGCTGGACATGACGGTGATCGGCACGTTGGCGATCATGGCCGTCGTCAACATCTGCGTCCTCGCGCTGCGCCGCTCCCACCCCGGGCTCCAGCGCCGTTTCCGGGTGCCGTTCTACCCGGTGGCACCCCTGCTCGGAGTGGGCTTCAGCCTCTACCTGATGTACGGGCTGCCGCTGGTCACCTGGGTCCAGTTCGCGGTCTTCGTGGCCGTCGGCGCGCTGCTCTACTCCTGCTACGGGCGGCGCCGCTCCCGGCTGGCCCGGGCACAGGCGGCGCCGGACGACGAGATCCGGAGCGCGGCACGCTGAGGCCGAAAGACCCTAGCCCTCGTCGCGCCGGCCTCTGCGGGCCATCTCCTCCTGGCTGAGGCGGTGCAGCATCTCGACCCGCGCCGCGAACTCCGGGTCCTCCCCCTCGGGGTCCTCCTCCACCGATGTGCCCTCGGCGCGCAGTCGCATGTCCTGGACCATGGCCGGCTCGTCCGGGTCGTAGTCGGAGGGACGGGGGCCCTCGGGCCCGTCGGGGCCGATCCGGACGAACCGTTCGACGCGGACGAGGCGCAGGTGGCGCCCGCCGAAGCTCAGCTCGTTCCCGCGCTCCGCGTCGAGCCGGTCGGCGGCCTCCCGGTAGACGGTGCGGGTCGCCTCGTCGAGCCCCTGCATGGCCGGAGCGAGCACCCGCAGCAGCATGGTGAGCGCATCCCGCGCCTCCTGCGGGGTGCCGCCGTCGCCGGTCTCCGAACGCCAGGCGCCGCCCTCCTTCTCCGCGAACAGGAAGACGGGCGGCAGCAGCACGCCACCCGGATGGGTGACGGCGGCCTTCCGCGCGTCCTCCCGCACCTGCGCCGGGTCCCCCTCGCGGTGGGCGAGGGCGAGAAGCTCCGCCTTGAGAATGCCCTCGGAGGGCCCGGTGGGGATGACGGTGTCGAGCACGAAGCCCTCGGTACGGTCGGACAGCGCGCTCGCGGCGCCCGGTTCGGCCGGGTCCGGGTCGGAGGGGCGCGGCGGCTCGGGCCCGTCGCGCCCGGCACGGATGACGTTCTCGGCGCGTACGACGCGGTAGCGCTCCTCCAGCACCGTCATCTCATCCAGCACTTCCCAGTCGAGGCGTTCGGCGGCAGCCTGGCAGGCGGCGCGGCTCTCCTGGCGGCCTGCCTCCTGGGCCTCGCGGGCGCGACGCCTGAAGTGCGAGGCCAGCGCGTCCCGCGCGCTCTGCGGCGTGGGCGCCCCGAAGGAGGGCAGCAGCTGCCAGCCGCCCTCCTCCCGCTCCCGTGCCGCGCCGAAGACGGGGCGGAACCCCATCAGGACCGGGTAGCGCTCCCGGGCCAGCCACGCCTCCTCGTCCGCCAGCGCCGCGACGGGTTCCACGACGGGCGCCACGCGGATCGTCCGGTAGGCCGGCACCTCGTCACTGCCCCTGCCGCTGTCGTTGCCGCAGCCACTGTCACGCTCACCATGCATGCCGTCAGTATGCTCACGACTACCGTGTGTGCGGGGCGAGTTGGATGTACTTCTCCGTCCGGTCCGAATCGCACCTGTGTACGAGCGCCCCTCCCCGTGTTCCTCCC
>NZ_JASKYT010000556.1:0-3173 GCF_041028275.1 Streptomyces sp. PU-14G | reverse complement strand
GTCCTTCCCCGGTGCCTCGGCCGTCCCCGCGGTGTCCACGATGGTGCCCCGCTGGATGGGCCGGACGGCCGAGGCACCGGGGAAGGACACCGTGGGCACGTCGAGAACCCGTCCGCGCCCCGCCACCAGCGCGCGGGTGCGGGCGCTGCCCRGATCGAGGGCGACGCCCGAGCACCGCAGGCACAGGGGCCAGGCCGTGCCGGGCCCGGTGGGCGGCACCCGGTGGGAGGCGGTCACCGGTCCTGCCTCCTCACCTGCTGGCAGCGGGCGCAGTAACGGGCCTGCGGCACAATCATCAGGCGTTCCAGCGCGATGGCACGCCGGCACAGGTGGCAGGTGCCGTAGCACCCCTGTTCCATCCGCCGCAGAGCCGCCTCCACATCGACGAGGACCATCCGGGCGCAGGCGGCGAGCTGGCGGCGGACCTCGGCCTGCGCCGCCACCTGCCGACCGGGCCCCGGCCCCTTCCAGGCGGCGGGGGTCACGGCGAGCCGGCGCAGCTGCTCGCGCCGGAAGAGCCGCTGCTCGCGCAGGTTCTCGGCGAGCGTCGCCAGGTCGTCCGCTCCGAGGGCGGAACGGCGGTCGTCGATGGATGTGTTGTGCACCACGTCACCCCTTGGACAGGGCGGAAGAGTCATCGGAAGGACAGAGCGCGGGAGGAGGGGAAGCGGTCAGCTCGTGCGGCCCTGGCAGCCGACGCAGAACCGGACGTAGGGGAGGATCTCCAGCCGCTCGGCCGGAATGGTCTTCGAGCAGGCCATGCAGGTCCCGTACGTTCCGGCGTGCACCCTTCCGAAGGCGGCTTCGATCTCCGTCAGGACGCGCTCGATGGCCTCCTTCTGCACGGAGCCGAGGTGGGCGTCCGCGTCGGAGCCGGCGGCGTCGAGGGCCTTCAGCTGGGTGAGGCGTGCGTTGCGCTCGTGTTCGAGGCGCTGGCCGGCCTCCTGTGCGGTGAGCCGTGCGGCAGCGGCGGGCCGGGCTGTCTCGAACGACATGGCTGTTCCTTGTCTGCGGGTGGGCGTGGTGCCCGGTCGGTGCTGCGGCACTGCTGTGCCGCCATTCCACGGTGACCGATGCGGGCGGAAAGTCCCATGGGGCGCGGCACCCATATCCGCGGCGGACGAGGACCCATCTGTACCGGCCAAAGCCGCGGGGCGTGCGCGGCGGCGGGGCAGGGGCGCCGCCATCGGTGCAGGTCCGGCGGTCGCGCGAGGTGAACGACGGAGCACGTGGTGCGGGTGGGCGTGCGCGGGGCCCGCACAGCGATGACGGATAGTGGGTGCCACACCCGCGAAGAAGGAGACGTGAGCCCGGTGTCCCTGTTCTGGCGAATCTTCGCCCTCAATGCCGTGGTGCTCGGCACCGCCACGGCATTGCTGCTGTGGGCTCCGGTGACGGTCTCCGTGCCCGTCGTGCTGACCGAGGCTCTCATCCTGCTGGGTGGCCTGGCCGTGATGCTGGTCGCCAACGCGGCGCTGCTGCGCGTCGGGCTCGCCCCGCTGGACCGGCTGACGCGGCTGATGACGACCGTCGACCTGCTGCGGCCGGGTCAGCGGCTGCCCGTGCCGGGCCCTGGCGGGATCGCCGAACTGATCCGCACCTTCAACGCGATGCTCGACCGGCTGGAGCGCGAGCGGGCGACCAGCAGCGCCCGCGCCCTCGTGGCGCAGGAGAGCGAACGGCGCCGGATCGCCCAGGAACTCCACGACGAGGTCGGGCAGAGCATGACCGCCGTCCTGCTGGAGCTCAAGCGGGCGGCGGACCGGGCGCCCGCGGCCCTGCGCGAGGACCTGCTGCTGGCGCAGGAGACCACGCGGGACAGCCTGGACGAGGTCCGCCGGCTGGCACGCAGGCTGCGCCCCGGGGTGCTGGAGGACCTCGGCCTGGTCAGCGCCCTGACCTCCCTCGCCACCGACTTCGCCACCCACACCGGGCTGGACGTGCAGCGCCGTCTCGCCGCCGACCTGCCGCCGCTGGACTGGGAGACGGAACTGGTCCTCTACCGCATCGCCCAGGAGAGCCTGACCAACGTGGCCCGCCACTCCGGAGCCGACCGCGCCGAGGTGGCCGTGGACCGCGCGGACGAGGCGGTCGTCCTCACCGTCACCGACAACGGGCGCGGTATGGGTGTGGCCACGGAAGGCGCGGGCATCCGCGGAATGCGCGAGCGTGCCCTGCTCATCGGCTCCCGCCTGGACATCGCCCCCGCCGCGGACGGCGGGACCCGGATCCGGCTGACCGTCCCCACCACAGGAAAGCGCCCTGCCCATGTCTGACACCCCGGTCCGGATCCTCCTCGCCGACGACCACACCCTCGTCCGCCGCGGGGTGCGCCTGATCCTGGACGGTGAGCCGGATCTGGAGGTCGTGGCCGAGGCCGGGGACGGGGCCGAGGCCCTCGCCGTGGCGCGCACCCAGGAGTTCGACCTCGCGGTGCTCGACGTCGCCATGCCCCGGATGACCGGGCTGCAGGCGGCGCGGGAGCTGTCCGCGCTCAAGCCGGGCGTCCGGACGCTGATGCTGACGATGCACGACAACGAGCAGTACTTCTTCCAGGCGCTGAAGGCCGGAGCCTCGGGCTACGTCCTCAAGTCGGTCGCCGACCGCGACCTGGTCGCCGCCTGCCGCTCCGCGATGCGCGACGAGCCCTTCGTCTACCCGGGCGCGGTGACCGCCCTCATCCGCACCTACCTCGAACACGTCCGCCGCGGCGGTGAATCGCCCGACCAGGTGCTCACGGCGCGGGAGGAGGAAGTCCTCAAGCTCGTCGCGGAAGGGCACTCCTCCAAGGAGATCGCCGCGCTGCTGTTCATCAGCGTCAAGACGGTGCAGCGTCACCGCGCGAACCTGCTGCACAAGCTCGGTCTGCGCGACCGCTTGGAGCTCACCCGCTACGCCATCCGGTGCGGCCTGATCGAACCCTGAGCCGCCGGCGCCCCGCCGCGTACGCCCCAGGGACCGCGGCGGCCGGCGCCTGTTCCGAGACCACCGTGCGAGACCGCTGCGAGGGAGGGGCGGGGAATGAGCCGAACGTCGCGCCCCGCGCCGCCACGCGGCCGTGCCCTCCGGGTGAGGGCGCTCCTGGCCCTGTTCGCGGCTTTCCTCGCGCTCTGGGCCGGCCTGGCCGGTGACGCCGGTACGGGGAGCGGGCCGCTGTCCGCCCATGCCCCGCC
>NZ_JASKYT010000555.1:0-4177 GCF_041028275.1 Streptomyces sp. PU-14G | reverse complement strand
CCCGGGAGGGGGCGGGCGGGCTGCGGGCGCTGGGGCTCGATCGGCGCAGGCCCGGCTTCGACCTGGGCTGGGGCGCCGCGGTGGCCGCGGGGATCGGCGGCTGCGGCATCGGCTTCTACCTGCTGGCGCAGGCGAACGGCTTCAACCTCACCGTGGAGCCGGAGTCGCTGCCCGACGTGTGGTGGAAGTACCCGGTGCTGTTCGCCTCCGCCGTGCAGAACTCCGTGCTGGAGGAGGTCGTCGTCGTCGGCTATCTGCTGCGCAGGCTGAGCCAGTTGGGCTGGTCGCCCGTGGCGGCGCTCGCGGCCGGCGCGGTGCTGCGCGGCTCGTACCACCTCTACCAGGGCATCGGCGGGTTCCTCGGAAACCTGGCGATGGGGGTCGTCTTCGGCCTCCTCTACCTCAGGTGGCGGCGTGTGGGGCCGCTCGTCGCGGCGCACGCCCTGATCGACATCGTCGCCTTCGTCGGTTACGCGCTCCTCGCGGGGAGGGTCGACTGGCTGCCGACCCCGTGACCCCCCGGCTGGGGACGCCCGTCACAGCGGAACGCGCAGGGTGGCGTCCAGCACGGTGACGGCGCTGCCGCCCAGCAGGGTGCGCGCGCCCCGCAGCGTGGTGCGCACGTATCCGGTACGCCGGGACACCTGGAGCCCGGTCAGCTCCGCACGCCCGAGGCGCTGTGACCACAGGGGGGCGAGCGCGGTGTGGGCGCTGCCGGTGACCGGGTCCTCGGGGATGCCCTGGGCGGGGGCGAACATCCGTGAGACGAAGTCGTACGGGGGCTGATGAGCGGCGTCTCGCGCGGGCTGCCCCGCGGCGGCCGTCAGGATCACCGCGGGGCTCGGCAGCGCGGCCACGGCCGCGAGGTCGGGGGTCAGTCCGCGCAGTGTCGCCTCGTCGGCGATCTCCAGGACGAGCATCCCCAGGCTGCCGGTGTCCCACGCGGCCACCGCGGGTGCTTCGAACGCCTCCCCGGCGCCTTCGGGCACGGGCACCGGCGTCAGCGTCGCGGTGGGGAAGTCCAGGGTGAGCGTCGAGTCCGGCTCGCGGGAGGCGCTGAGCACCCCGCTGCGCGTGCGGAACCGGACGTGCCCGCCTTCGGGCAGCCATCCGTCGGCGGCGAGCAGGTGCGCGGTCGCCAGTGTGGCGTGCCCGCACATGTCCACCTCCGTCGTCGGCGTGAACCAGCGCAGGGCCCAGTCGGCCTCGGGGTCGTCGGCCAGCGGGTGGGCGAAGGCGGTCTCGGCCAGGTTCATCTCGGCGGCGAGTGCCTGGAGGCGTTCGTCGGCCGGGAAGGCGTGGGGCGCTTCGCCGTCCAGCAGGACGACCGCGGCGGGGTTGCCCGCGTAAGCGCGTGCGGTGAAGGCGTCGACGGTGCGGATTCTCATGGCCGGGACGGTACGGGGATCGAGCGGGCCGGCACACGGCCAATTGGCGGCAGGTGGCTCGGAAGACTTGTCGTCCGACAGCTTCCGATATATCGTTGAGACATCGCGACTAGTTCACAATGTATCTGAGAGGAGTCAGCGATGTATCCCTTCGGAATGGAAGCCGGCAAGGAGCGCGGCAAGCGCCACGGCATGGAGTACGGCCCCCGGAGGTACGGCCCGGGGCCGGGGTACGGCGTCGAGGGCCCCGAGGCGGGGCGCCCCTGCGGCCCGCACGGCGGCGGGGAGCGGCGCGGGCAGGGGCGCGCGGCCTTCGGGCCCTTCGGGCCGCCGTTCGGCGGGGGCGGTCCCTTCGGCGGACGCGGTCCGCGCGGCCGGGGCGGCCCCCGGGGCCGGGCCCGGCGCGGCGACGTGCGCGCCTCGATCCTCGCGCTGCTCAAGGAACGCCCCATGCACGGGTACGAGATGATCCAGGAGATCGCCGAGCGCAGCGGTGGCGCCTGGAAGCCGAGCCCGGGATCGGTCTACCCGACCCTCCAGATGCTGGAGGACGAGGGGCTGATCAGCAGCGAGAGCGAGGGCGGGAAGAAGCACTTCTCGCTCACCGAGGCGGGCCGGTCCGAGGCCGAGGCCGGCGCGGACGCGCCCTGGGAGGACGCGGGGCGCGGCGCCGACTGGGAGGCGCTGCACGAGGTCCGCACGGCGGCGGGCGGTCTGACGGCCGCTTTCCAGCAGGTGTGGGCGACCGGTACGCCCGAACAGCGGGAGAAGGCGCTGCGGGTGGTCAACGACGCCAGGAAGAGCCTCTATCTGATCCTGGCGGAGGAGGACTGAAGGCGCTCGGGCGTCTCCTCCGCAGGGAGGAGGCGCCCGGGGTTCTGCCCACCCACCGGTGGACGGGCATATGCCACGGGGCGCCGATGAAGCCGCACAGGTGTATGTGATGTGGTGGTCGTGTGCACAGCTCTACACCGTCCGACCGAGCGACCGCCGCGGGGACGGACGACGCAGTCGACCCGCAGGTCAGCGACGCGTTGGCGGCCATGATGGCGACCGCGCGCCGCCGGGCGGCGCGGGACGGTGACCGGCAGATCGACACGGCGCACCTGCTGCACAGCCTGCTGGAGTCCGACAGTTCCACGTGGGATCTGCTGGACGGCGGCAGCCCCCAGGTCGGCAAGCTCCTCGGCTACCTCGTCCAGCGCAGCATCGGCTACGGGCTGCGCTGGCAGAGCACTCTGGAGGACTCGGGCGCCGTTCCCGCCGTCTCCGAGCAGCCCGGCGGCGTTCCGGGGTGGTCCCCCAGCGCGCGGGCGGCCCTGGAGCTCGCCGGTGAGCGTGCCCGTCGGCGGGGGCGGGAGGAGGCGGAGGGCCTGGACCTGTTCGCCGGTGTGGTGGCCGACCAGGAGTGCCGCGGGGTGGAGGTGCTGCGCCGCGCCGGGGTGGACGTGGCCCGGCTGGCAGGGCGACTGGGCGTCGCGGACGGCTGCTGACGTGCGGGGGAGGGCCATACGGAGGGCTGCGGGATTGCCGCCCGGGGGGCGCGGGGCCCGGAGGGCCGCGGGATTGTTGCCCGAGGGGCGCGCGGGGCGGCTGCCGGCTTTCGAGGGCCGTGCGGACGCTGAGGCGCGCGGACGCTGCTGAGGCGCGCGGACGCTGCGGGGCCTCGCGGCTCGTCAGGAGTGACAGGGGTGACACTCCTGACGACTGTTGACATGATGTGTCCATGCACGCCACCTCCTCGCCCGTGGACGCCGCACGGGCCCGCACCACGGGACTGCTCCTCGCGCTCGTCTCCGCCTGCTCCTTCGGCAGCTCGGGTGTCGCGGCCAAGCCGCTGATCGAGGCCGGTCTGGAGCCGCTGCACGTCACCTGGCTGCGGGCGGCGGGCGCGGCCGTGGTGCTGCTGCCGCTCGCCTGGCGGCACAGGTCGCTGGTGCGCGAGCGCCCCTGGCTGCTGCTGGGCTTCGGGCTGCTCGCCGTCGCCGGAGTGCAGGCCTTCTACTTCACGGCGCTCTCCCGCATCCCCGTCGGTGTCGCGCTGCTGATCGAGTACCTGGCGCCCGCGCTCGTGCTGCTGTGGGTCAGGTTCGTCCAACGCCGCCCGGTCACCCGGGCCGCCGCCGTGGGCATGGTGCTGGCCGTCGGCGGCCTCAGCTGCGTCGTCGAGGTGTGGGCGGGGCTGCGGCTCGACGGGCTCGGGCTGCTGCTCGCGCTGGGGGCCGCGTGCTGCCAGGTCGGGTACTTCGTGCTCTCCGACCACGGCAGCACGGCCGAGGAGGGGGAAGCGGCCCGGCGGCCCGCCGACCCGCTGGGGGTCATCGCCTACGGCCTGCTCATCGGGGCGCTCGCGCTGACGGTGGTCGCCCGGCCGTGGAACACCGACTGGGCGGTGCTGGGCCGCAGCGCCACGATGGACGGCACCGACGTGAACGGACTGGTGCTGCTGGCCTGGATCGTGCTGGTGGCCACCGCGACCGCCTACGTCACCGGGGTGGTGTCGGTGCGGCTGCTCTCGCCGCCGGTCGCGGGCGTGGTGGCCTGTCTGGA
Organism: Streptomyces sp. PU-14G; assembly: GCF_041028275.1. Lineage (NCBI taxonomy): Bacteria > Bacillati > Actinomycetota > Actinomycetes > Kitasatosporales > Streptomycetaceae > Streptomyces > Streptomyces sp. PU-14G. The sequence continues at coordinate 239 of NZ_JASKYT010000555.1, read as the reverse complement.
GGCGGTCATCGCGACGGTGCTGGCCTGGGTGCTGCTGGGTGAGCACCTGAGCGCCGTCCAGTTGGCGGGCGGCGCCCTCGTGCTGGTGGGCGCGTTCATCGCACAGCGCTCCACTCCCCGGCCGCAGTCGGGCTCTTCCGCCTCGGGGGCCCCGGTCGCCGGGTCCGGGGCTCCCGAGGCGGACCGGGACGTCAGCGCGCGGTGAGGTAGCCGGGCAGGSGGGTCCCCGGGGCGAGGGT
>NZ_JASKYT010000554.1:0-3548 GCF_041028275.1 Streptomyces sp. PU-14G | reverse complement strand
CGCCGGGGGTGTCGGCGGGGGTGCGGGCGCGCAGGAGCAGGCTGGTCCAGCGGGTGAGCAGGGCGCGGTGCGTCGCGTCCGCGGGGGCACCGGAGGAGGCGCCGTCCCGTGGTGCGTCGCTGTGCGGTTCCGTCGTCGCCATCTTTCCATTGTGTTCCACGGTGTGGATCTCGGTGAGTGGCGTCTTCCGGCGGTCGCTGGCGTATGGCAGTCTGTGCGATATGTCTAGACCAATTCTTGAGGTGATCGCGCTCAGTGCGGAGGACGCGGCCGCCGCGGAGGCCGGAGGGGCCGACCGCCTTGAGGTTGTCGCCGACATGGCCGCCGACGGGCTGACCCCCGCGCTGGAGACCTTCGCCGCCATCCGGGCGGCCGTCGCCCTCCCCCTGCGCGTGATGCTGCGGCTCACCGACGGTTTCCTCACCGGAGGCGACACCGGTGTCGAAGCACTGTGCGAGCGGGCCCGCGCGTTGCGGGCGGAGGGCGCGGAGGAGTTCGTCCTCGGCTTCCTCGACGACTCCGGCCAAGCCGATCTGCGGGCCGTGGAAGCGGTGGCGGACGCCGTCTCGGGCTGCCGGTGGACGTTCCACCGGGCCATCGACCGCGCTGCCGACCGCGACGCCCTGCGCAAGCAGCTCGCCGAGGCGCCCGGACTCGACACCTACCTCACGGCCGGTTCGGCGGGTGGCGTCACCGACGGCTACGACGTCCTGCTGGCCGAGGCCGCCCGCACCGCGGCAGGCGAACCCGGTTACCGCCCCCGGCTGATGGTGGGCGGCGGTCTCACCCTCTCCCACGTTCCCGGCCTGAGCCGGGCCGGCATCACCGCCTTCCACATCGGCGGCGCCGCCCGCCCCCAGGGCTGGGACGCCCCCGTCGACCCGGCCGCCGTACGGGCGTGGCGCGAGGTGCTGGACGGCGCGTGAGCGCCGGGCGCGAAACCTCCGCGCCCGGCGGCCGGTCGGCCACGTCCCGGTCGCCCACGTCCCGGGCGGGTGGGTGCCGTTCGGACGCGTGCCGGTCGGACGCGTGGCGGTCAGCCACGTGCCGTTCGGGCCGGTGACGGTAGGGTCCGGGGCGTGGGGAGGCTCGAACGGTGTGCGGGGGCGGTCATCGGCTCCGCGGTGGGTGACGCGCTGGGAGCGCCGTTCGAGTTCGGGCCGCCGGGCGCCTTCTCCGCGCGGTACGGCCGCGGCGAACCCGGCGACCTGACCGGAGGCGGCGGCTGGGACCCCGGCGAGGCCACGGACGACACCCAGATGGCCGTCCTCGTGGCCGAGTCACTGCTGGATTGCGGCGGCCTGGACCCGGCGGACCTCTTCGCGCGGTTCCAGCGGTGGGCGGCGGCCGACCCCAAGGACATCGGGCTCCAGACCGAGGACGTACTGACCTGCGGCCTGCCCTGGGACACGGCCGCCGCCCAGCACTTTCGGACCACCGGGCGCGCCGCGGGCAACGGCGGACTGATGCGGGCGGCGACCTCGGCGGTCCGGTTCGCCCGCGCGGGGCGCGCCGCCACCATGGACGCGGCGAGTCGGATCACCGCGCTCACCCACGGGGATCCGGCCGCGTGGGAGGGCACCGCCCTCTGGCACGAACTGGTCCGGCTGGCGCTGGACGGCGCCGACCCGCTCGCCGAACTGCCGTCCCTGCTGGCGTGCGTGGACTCGGAGCACCGGGAACGCTATGCCACCGTCCTGGCGCCGGACTGGCATCCCGAGGCGGCCACCGAATTCAACGGCGCCGTCTGGCCGGCACTCGGCTCGGCGGTCTGGGCGCTGCGCACCACGGACGGTTTCCCGCACGCGGTACGCGCCGCGGTCGACCTCGGCGGCGACACGGACACCGTCGCCGCCATCACCGGTGGCCTCGCGGGCGCGTACTACGGCGTGGACGCGATCCCTACTCGGTGGACCGCACCGCTGCACGTTCCCCTGCCGGGTTTCCCGGCCGAGAAGCGACCGGAGGAGCGGCCGGAGGAGCGGCCGGAGCAGCGGCCGGAGGTGCGACCGGAGGAGCGCCCTGAGGAGCGGTCGGGGAAGCCGTCGGCCGACGGTCCTCGGGGGGCCGGGCCGTGGCGGGTGCTGCGGCTGCCGGAGCTGTACGAGCTCGCGAGGCGACTGGACTTGTGCGGACTCGCGCAGTGACCGGGCCGGTGCGGGCTCGTGCGGTGACAGGTGCGGTGACTGGTGCGGTGGCGGCTCGCGAGGTGACCGGGGCGGCGGCCGTCCCCGCCCGTACGGCACCGGCCCCCGCCAGGGACAGCGCGGCGACGGTCGCGCTGAAGACGGCGGTGCCGGTGGTGAGGGACGTGGCGTCGCTGAGCGCGCCGGCGGCGAGGGGAAGCGCGCCCGCCAGCACGTAACCCCCGGCGGTGAGAGCGGCGTTGGCCTCGGCGAGGCGCCGGGCGGGAACGTTCGCGCTGAGCATCGTCAAGGCGCCGAGCTGGGTCAGCCCCTGGCCGAGCCCCGCGAGCACGGCGGAGGTGACGAGGGCGGTCACTGAGGTCGTGGCGACGGCGAGGGCGAGCGCCACCATGCCCAGGATCGTCAGCGCCGCGCCCGACAGCAGGTCCGTGCGGGTGCGCAGACGACGCGCGGCGAACTGCACGCCCGTCGCGGCGGCGAACAGGACGAAGATGGTGGCGCCGGAGAGTATCCGGCTGCTGGTGTGCAGCAGGTCGGCCAGGAGCGTGGGGCCGAGCGACAGGACGAAGCCGGTTGCGGCGATCGCGGGAGCGAACACCGCGAGCCCGAGGAGGAGTTCCCCTCGGTTGGCGCGGGGCGCGGAGGGGATCCGTACCCGGCGGCGCCGGCGCGCCGCCGTCCCGTCGGTCGCCGTCCCGTGGGTCGCCGTCCCGTGGGTCGCCGTCCCGTGGGTCGTCGTCCCGTCGGTCGCCGGGGTGCCGGTGGCCGGGGTGTAGGTGGCCGGGGTGTCGGTGCGGCGGGGCAGTGGCGCACCGACGACCACCGGAAGCGCGAGCCCCAGCAGGGCGATCTGCACCAGGAAGACCGTCACGGACGGCCCGGGTACCAGTTCGGAGAGCAGCCCGGCGAGCAGGGGCCCCACCGCGGCGCCGCCCACCATGGCGGAGGAGGCCACCAGCCCCGCGGTGCGCTTCTGCGTACGGTCGGCCAGGTCGGAGACGGCGGCCATGCCGGCGGAGAGGAACGCTCCCACCGCCACGCCGCTGAGCAGTCGCGCGACGGCCAGCGCGGGTACGGAGTGCGCGACGGCGAACAGCGCGGAGGCGACCAGGGCGAGCGCCAGCCCCGGCAGCAGCACGGGTTTGCGCCCGAAACGGTCGGAGAGGGTGCCCGCGACCGTGAGGGTGGCGAGCAGCCCCGCGATGTAGAAGGCGTAGACCGCCGTCAGGGTGGCGGAGGAGAAGCCGATGTCGTCCTGCCACAGGACGTACAGCGGTGCGGGCTCGTTGGAGAGCGCGAGGACGGCGACGACGGGCCAGGCGGCCAGCCACATCCAGCGCCGGGACGTGCGCGACGGCGAACAGCGCGGAGGCGACCAGGGCGAGCGCCAGCCCCGGCAGC
>NZ_JASKYT010000553.1:0-2933 GCF_041028275.1 Streptomyces sp. PU-14G | reverse complement strand
CGGGCGAAGGTCCGGGCGGCGGGCGAGGGCCGGGGCGGGGCGAAGGCCCCGGGTATGGCGCGGAACCGGCCGTGGGGGGGGGGGGGGGGCGTCTTCACCAGCGGGCCACGGACGGGGTGTACGGAACCGGTCAGCCGCCCAACTGCCCGGCGGCGGCCTCGATGTCAGCGGCGAACGTGCTGACCTCCGTGTACACGCCGGGCTTGCCGGGCCTCGCGCAGCCGTCGCCCCAGCTGACGATGCCCACCTGGATCCACTCGCCGGCGTCGTCCTTGCGGAACATCGGGCCGCCGGAGTCGCCCTGGCAGGTGTCGACACCGCCGGTGTCGAGCTTGCCCGCGCACAGCTCCTCGCCCTCGACCAGGTCGGGGTAGGCGCTCTTGCAGGTGGCGTCGTCCACGAAGGGGACCTGCGCCTTGAGCAGGTAGCGCTGCTGGTCGCCGCCTTCCTGGTCGGCGCCCCAGCCCGCGATGGTGAAGTCGCCCTTGTTGTAGCTGTCGTCCTTGGCTATGGGGAGGGTGGGCTGGTCGAGGGCCTTGTCGAGTTTGATGAGCGCCCAGTCCTTGCCCTGCCCGTCGTAGCCGGGGGCCTGGAGGACCTCGGTGGACTTGGCGGTGACGGCCGCCGGGTCCTCGAGGTCGACGACGCCGCCCGTGGCGGTGATGCTGGTGTCGGGGCCGCTGCCGTCCACGCAGTGGGCGGCGGTCAGCACGATGTCCTTCTCCAGCAGTGCGCCGCCGCAGCCCATGGACAGCCGCACCATGAAGGGGAATTCGCCCTGCTCGGCGGGGGTGCCGCCGACGACGGTCGCGCCGGGTTCGCCGTTCCCGGCCGGGGTGCCCGAGGGCAGTGCGGAGGCGGCGGCGGGGCTGAGGCTGAAGGCGGCCAGCGCGACGGTACCGACGGCGGTGAGTCTCTTCAGGCGCTTCGTGGGGTTCTTCAACGTGCTTCCTCTCGTGGGGGGTTACTCGCCTACCCGACGCCCGGGTGACGGGCGCATGCCAAGCGAATGCCGTGATTATGGAGAGGAATCGAACACGCTGACAAGGGCGCCGCCTCAGTCCCGGTAAGCCCGCGCTGGGGGCTGCTCGCCGCCCACCGGGACGCGACGACACCCGGTCCCTCACGGCAGCAACGCGGCTCGTGGAGGGGGGGGTCCGCTGACGCGGCAGCTCGTTGAACCCGCGAGGTGGGCGCGGCCGGATGACGAGGACTGCTTCCCAGGGGCCCGGGGAATGGCCGGTTCCTCCCTGTGGTCCCCCTCGCGCTGCCCCTAACCTCTGCGTCGTTGAACAGCGAACAACGAGACACAACTCAGGGGGACCAGTGAGGACGAGGAACTGGGGCAGAAAGGCAGCGCTCTTCGGGGTCGCGACCGCGAGCGCGCTGGGCTTGGCCGTGTCGACGGCTCCGCAAGCCGCGGCGGCGGGCAACGACGCATGCACCACTTACGGCTGCTACACGGGCGATGGCTGGGGTTCCGGCTTCGGCCGGTGGCAGGCCAACGGCGACAAGATGTGGGTCTGCGACCGGGCCGCCGATGGCTGGTCCGTCGTGGTGGTCTCTGGCGGCAAAGCGAACAAGTGGCACACCGGTGGCGCCGGAGGGTGCACTGTGCGTTCGTACGGAGACCTCATAGACGGCTGGGACATCGGCTATCGAGCCTGCCTGGGGGATGCCAGCGAAGGTTCCATCATCGCCAACTCCTGTGGGCGCATCGTGCACGCCACGATCTGAATTCCCCCGGATTACCGGCACTGTAGCGCACAGGTCGAATCCCGGGCCGAGGCCGTACACAGGGCGTTGGCCTGGGATTTCCCCGTAGCGAGTTGCGGCAGCGCTCATCAGGCGGGCCCTACTCGATGGGCACCTTGAGGGGGGGGTCGTTGACAAGGGATACCCCCGGTCAGTCCAGGTAACCCCGCAACTGGTCGGCGAAGGCGTGCTCCCGCAGCTTGGTGAGGGTCTTCGACTCGATCTGCCGGATGCGCTCCCGCGTGACGCCGAAGAGGTTGCCGATCTCCTCCAGCGTGCGCGGCCGGCCGTCGATCAGCCCGTACCGCAGCTGGACGACCCGGCGTTCGCGCTCACCGAGAGTGGAGAGCACGGCCTCCAGATGCTCACGCAGCAGCAGGAAGGCGGCCGACTCGACAGGGGAGGCCGCGTCACCGTCCTCGATCAGGTCGCCGAGGTTGACGTCGTCCTCCTCCCCTACGGGCGCGTGCAGGGAGACCGGCTCCTGAGCGAGCCGCAGCACCTCGCTCACCCGCTCCTCCGTGAGCCCGAGCTGGGCGGCGACCTCCTCGGACGCCGGCTCGTAACCACGCTCCTGGAGCATCCGGCGCTGCACCCGCACCACCCGGTTGATCAGCTCGACGACGTGCACCGGGACGCGGATCGTGCGGGCCTGGTCGGCCAGGGCGCGGGACATGGCCTGGCGGATCCACCAGGTCGCGTACGTCGAGAACTTGTAGCCGCGCGCGTAGTCGAACTTCTCCACCGCGCGGATCAGACCGAGGTTGCCCTCCTGCACGAGGTCGAGCATGGTCAGCCCCCGCCCGACGTAGCGCTTGGCGACGGAGACGACCAGCCGCAGGTTCGCCTCTATCAGGCGGCGCTTGGCCACCCTGCCGAGCACCACCAGACGGTCGAGGTCGAGGGCGAGCGCGCCCTCCAGTTCGGGAGTGTTGCCGAGCTTCTCCTCCGCGAACAGTCCCGCCTCCACCCGGCGGGCCAGCTCCACCTCCTCGGCCGCCGTCAGCAGGGGTATGCGGCCTATCTCGCGCAGGTACTGGCGGAACAGGTCCGCCGAGGGCCCTGTGGACGCCGCCTCCCGGCGCGCGGCCGGACCGGCCGCCGGCTCAGGACCGGCCGCCGGTGTGGCCTCTGGACCGGCCGCCGGTGCGGCGTCCTGGGCGGGGAGGGGCTCGGGC
>NZ_JASKYT010000552.1:0-2691 GCF_041028275.1 Streptomyces sp. PU-14G | reverse complement strand
GTGCCCCCTGCTCGTCGCCGGGTGACGGCGACCGGCCCGCCCCGGACCGTCCGCCGCCGCGCCGCGCCGCGCCGCGCCGTGACCGGGCCCGCGGAGCTACGGGGCGCGCCGCGCCCGGTAGGCGCGCATCTTGGCGCGGCTCCCGCAGACGGCCATGGTGCACCAACGGCTGCGTCCTGCGGGGCTGCGGTCGTAGTAGACCCACTGGCAGTCGTCGGCCTCGCACGCCTTGAGCCGCGCCCAGGTTCCGTCGCTCGCCGCGGCGGCGATCCGTGCGGCGAGGTGCGCGGTGAACGCCGGGAGCCCGGACAGCCCCTGCGCCGGACGCAGGTCGGCCTCTCCGTCGCCGTCCAGGCGGAGGGTGAGGGGCGCCTCGCTCAGGTGGCGGTCCAGCGCGGTGACGGCCTCGGGGGGCACGGGGACACCCGTGTGGGCGAGGCAGGCGGCGCGCAGCGCCTCTCTCAGCCGGCGCAGCCCCGCGAGGTCGTGTTTGCCGAGCCGCAGCGCGGTCAACTCGTGTGCGCGGACGAAGCGGGCGAGGTCGTCCGCCGTGCCCAGGCGATCCCTGCCCGACTCGACGTCCAGCGTGTTCGCCAACTCCTGCACCAGAACGAGTGATGCGGGGGCCTGTCTGTCTCCCACCCTTGCCACGTTACCGGCGGCGCCCCATCATGAGGTAACCGGCCGTTACCAGTTGCCGCGCTATAGCGGTAACGCGACGAGAGGGAGACATGATGGCCATCCCCACGATGGGCGTTGTCGTCCTGGACTGCCCGGACACCGGGAGCCTGGCGGATTTCTACGCCCGGATGCTCGGCTGGAAGGTGGACGAGTCGAGGAGCGACAGCACCTGGACCGAGGTGGTGGACGAGAGCGGACGCAGGCGGCTGGCCTTCCAGGAGGCGCCGGGCCTCGTGCCGCCCGAGTGGCCGAGCGGGGAGCACTCGCAACAGCTCCACCTCGACCTGGACGTGTCCCCGGCGCGCATCGACGAGGCCGAACGCGAGGTGCTGGCGCTCGGCGCGCGGCTGCTCCAGGACGACGGCGGGGGCGCACGGGACTTCCGCGTCTACCTCGACCCGGCAGGACACCCCTTCTGCCTCTGCCTGGTCGACCGCTGAGCGGCGAAGCCGTGTAGCGCGGGGACGGCCCGCCGCCCCTCCCGCCTCGGACACACCTGTGGCCGGGCCCCTGTCGCGGGACCCGGCCACAGCCGGTGGTGCGCCGACCGGCCCACCGCTCGGCGCGGGGGCGCCACGTCACCTCAGCGGTCGGAGGTGACGGTCACCTTCTCGTCGTTGTTGAGCTGCTCCACGAGCTTCCTCATCTTGGGCTTGTCCCACTGCAGGTTCCCGCCCGGCGCGTTCCCCGAGATCGGCATGTTCATGGACTTGCCCTCACCGCTGGAGACGTCCTTCATGGCCCAGAACATGGAGGCGACGTTCCACAGGCTCATGTCCTTGTCGACCTTGAGCGTGTCGAGGCCGGCGCCCATCGTCGGGTAGAGCTTGAACGGGTTGAGGACGGTGCCGGGGGTCGCCGCCTGGTTGGCGAGGGCGGCGAGGAACTTCTGCTGGTTCTTGGTGCGGTCCAGGTCGCTGCCCTTGAGCGCGTACCTGGTCCGCACGAAGGCGAGGGCTTCCCTCCCGTCGAGGGTCTGCTTGCCCTTCTTGAAGTCGGCGCCGGACTTGTCGTCGTGGATGTCCTGCGGGATGTCCATCTCGACACCGCCCACCGCGTCGACGATCTTCGCGAAGCCGCCGAAGCCGATCTCCGCGTAGTGGTCGATCTTCAGCCCGGTGTTGTGCTCCACCGTGCGGACGAGGAGCGGCGGGCCGTCCTCGGCGTACGTCGCGTTGATCTTGGTGTGGCGGCCCTGTGCCGGGTAGTGCTTGCCGGACTCGGAGCCGACGTAGGAGGGCACCTCGACGTCGGAGTCGCGCGGGAGCGAGATCATGGTGCTCCCGTTGTCCCCGACGTGCAGAATCATGATCGAGTCGGTCCTGCCCTGGTCGGTGGGGCCACCGGTGTGCAGCTTCTTGCGGTCCTCGGCGGTCATGCCCTCACGGCTGTCCGAGCCGACGATCAGGTAGTTGGTGCCGTCCCCACCCTCGGGCCGGTCCTCGACGATGCTGAGGTCCACTTCGCGGCGCAGCTTGGAGTCGGCCCAGAAGTAGGTGCCGACGGACCAGGCGAGGACCACCACGACCAGGGTGATCAGCCCCCACTTGAACCGGCGCCGCCAGTCGGGGCGGGGGCGGCCGTCGTACCCGGCGGGCCCGCGGTCGGCGCCCCGGCCGCCTCCGCCGCCGTAGACCTGGCCGTCGCTGTAGCCCGAGTCGTAGCTTCCCGGGGGCGGCTGGTCGTACCCCTGGTCGTAGCGGGGGTCGCGCCCGGAATCGTAGTTCTGCCCGTAGTGCGAACCCTGGCCCGGGCCCCGGGTCTGCGGCGGGACACCGGGGGCCGATGTGTGGGGCATGACACGTGTGGGGCCCCCCCCCCCCCCCCCCCCCCCCCCCCCCCCCCCCCCCCCCCCCCCCCCCCCCCCCCCCCCCCCCCCCCCCCCCCCCCCCCCCCCCCCCCCCCCCCCCCCCCCCCCCCCCCCCCCCCCCCCCCCCCCCCCCCCCCCCCCCGCCCGGAATCGTAGTTCTGCCCGTAGTGCGAACCCTGGCCCGGGCCCCGGGTCTGCGG
>NZ_JASKYT010000551.1:0-3576 GCF_041028275.1 Streptomyces sp. PU-14G | reverse complement strand
GCGGGGGACATGGCGGGGGGCGGCGGCCGTGTCAGAGGCAGTGGCGGAGGCAGTGGCGGAGGCAGTGGCGGAGCCGGTAACGGGCCGCACGGCGCACCCAGGCCCCCATCGGACGCCGGAGGCTTTAGGCTTACCCGTTGTGACAACCGCGCTTCCGCTCTTCCCCCTCAACTCGGTGCTGTTCCCGGGCCTGGTGCTGCCGCTGAACATCTTCGAGCCGCGGTACCGCGCGCTCATGCGTGACCTGCTCGCGCTCCCCGAGGACGCGCCGCGCCGCTTCGGCGTCGTCGCCATCCGGGACGGCCGCGAGGTCGCACCGACGGCCACCGGCATGCCCGACTCGGCGCCGGCGCAAGGCACCGACCCGACCGCGGGCTTCGGCCCGGAACCGATCAAGTCGTTCTACACCGTCGGCTGCGTCGCCGACGCCTCGACCATCCGCGAACGCGCCTCCGGCCTCGGCGGACCGGGAGACGAGGACGAGGACGAGGAGACGGCGACCGAGGCCGACCCGCGGGCGAGCAGCACCGGATACGAGGTACTGGCGACCGGCACCACCCGCTTCCGGCTGCTGTCCGTGGACGCCTCGGGCCCGTATCTGACCGGCGAGATCGAGGAGTTGCCCGAAGAGGAGGGCGACGAGGCCGGCGCGCTGGCGTCCGGCGTACTGCGCGCCTTCCGCGGCTACCAGAAGCGGCTCGCCAGCGCCCGCGAGAGGACCCTGGCCGCCGGAGCGGAACAGGATCTGCCGGACGACCCGTCGGTCGTCTCCTACCTGGTCGCCGCCGCCACGGTGCTGGACACACCCGCCAAACAGCGGCTGCTCCAGGCACCCGACACGGCGACCCGGCTCGCCGACGAGCTGAAGCTGCTGCGCAGGGAGACGGCCGTCATCGGCAAACTGCCGTCGCTGCCCGCGGCCGACCTGACCCGGAACCCGACGAGCCAGAACTGACGACCGCCGGGGAGCGGAGCCGAGTGGCCAAGAAGAACAGGCGGCAGGGGTCGGCGACCCCCGCGATCGTGGCCGCCACCGAGGCGGGTATCCCCTTCGCGACCCACGCCTACGAGCACGACGCGGCGGCGGCCTCCTACGGCGAGGAAGCCGCCGAGGCCCTCGGCGTGCCCGCGGAGCGGGTCTTCAAGACGCTGGTGGCCGAGGTCGACGGGGCCCTGACGGTGGCCGTCGTCCCGGTGTCGGCCTCGCTCGACCTCAAGGCGCTGGCGTCCGCCCGCGGCGGCAAGCGGGCCGTCATGGCCGACCCGGCCGCCGCCGAGCGCACCACCGGATACGTACGCGGCGGCATCTCCCCGCTGGGCCAGCGCAAGCCGCTGCCCACGGTCCTGGACGCCTCCGCCGAGGAACACCCCACCATCTGCGTCTCGGCGGGCCGCCGCGGCCTGGAGATCGAACTCGCGCCCGGAGACCTGGCCGAGCTGACCGGGGCCGCCCTGGCCCCGGTGGCCCGGGCCTGAGCCCCGCGCGGGCCCGGGCCCGGGGCTCCCCGCGCCCGAGACCCGCACACGCGGCAGCCCCGGCTCGGGCGGAAACCCCGGCGCGGGCGGAATCCCCGGCGCGGGTGGGAGTCAGTGCTCCCAGCCCTGGGGTGCCTCAGCCACCGCGTTGGACACCTCGCGAGGCCCGAACAGCGCGGTGGTCACCAGGTGCACGAGAGTCGCCGCGACGGGCCACGCCAACAGCATCCCGTAGGCGTGCAGTTCCAGCGGCGCGTCGAAAGTGGCCCCCTTGCCCGCGGCACGCGCCGCGGCGGGCAGATCGGTCTCGGGGCCGAACCACACACCGACCCGCCACGCCAGCACGGAACCCAGCAGCCCGCCGACCGCCAGTCCGACGACGAGGCCGATGCCCCCGCGCCTGCGCGCCAGGAACACGAGGAGACCCGTCACCACGCCGAAGGCCAGGCCGAGCAGCGCGAAGACACCCTCGGCGCCGATGGCCTCCTCGCCCTCCGGATCCTTGAACAGGACGACCTCGCCGTTGTTGTAGAGCGGCACCCGGGGAGCCAGCCACAGCCACAGCAGGCCCATCACGATGCCGACGACGGCGACGGCCACCGCGCACACGGCGGCCTCCCGCAGCTCGCGCCGGACAAGGGGCCCGCCCTCACCGCCGTAGCCCGCCTCCACGCCGTACGGAGGCATCGGCTGCGGCGCGGGACCGGTGCCGGGCTGCTCGCCCGGCGCCGACCGGGGCGATCCGGCATGCGGGTGGTCGGGGTCGTGCGGGGAGGGCGTCGGTACGGTCACGGAGCCATCGTGCCAGGCCCATGCGGTGCCGACCGCCCCGGCCCTCCCGGCGCGCGCCGGGAGGACGTCAGCGGGTGGCCGCCCACCGGTAGGCGCGGGTCGCGACGGCGAGGGACAGCACGCCGACGGCGGCACACACCCCGAGGTCGGCCAGGACGCTTCCCCAGTCCGGCTGCGCCTCGAAGGTGTGCGCGAAGGCCTCCACGCCGTACGTCGACGGCAGCAGATCCCGCGCCCACCTCACGACCAGGGGCAGCCCGCTCCCCGGCAGCACACCCAGCAGCAGCGCCGCCGACATCCCCAGCTGGCCCCCCAGCGTCGCCAGCTCCGGGCGCGGCGCCAGCAGCCCCAGCGCGGCACCGAGCCCCGCCAGCGCCGCCCCGGCCAGCGGCACGACGGCGACGAGCACCCACAGCCCGCCCAGCGGCAGTTGGAAGAGCAGGCTGCCCACCACCGCGGTGACCGCCACGCCGGGCACGGTGAACGACGCGTACGCCGCCGCGGCGCCCAGCACCACGGACGCTGCCGGTACCGGCAGCGTCGCATAGTGGTCGAGGCCGCCCCCGGCGCGCAGCTGCCCGAAGTACTGCGCCAGCAGATTGAGCGCCACGAAGGCGACGACCAGCACGCTCGACCCGGCCACGACAGCGCGCGCCTCCGCACCGCCGTCCACCACGCCGCGCAGCAGGATCATGATGCCCAGCGACTGGAACGTCGCCACGAACAGCAGCGGAATCCGCGCCACCCGCGCCCGCGAGAGCTGCGCCCGGTAGACGGCGCCCAACGCGGGCCACCAGCGCGCCCGCGGAGCCAGGGGCACGCCGCCCAGGCAGGCGGCGTGCCCTGCGAACCCGTCATCCCCCCGCAACGCGCCGGACGCGCCCTGAGCCGCTGTGGTCCGCCCGCCGCCCGCCCCGGCCGACACCCGCACCTCCACCGGAGCAGGGTCCGCCACCCGGGCGGGCGCCTCGACGGCGGAGGCCTCCCCCCGGGCAAGGGCCTCCCCGCGAACGGACACCTCGGCGGCAGGAGCCTCCGCCAGGACAGGCACCTCGACGGCGGCGGGTACCTCCGCTCGGGCAGGGTCCTCCGCCGGAGCGGGCGCCTCGGCAGCGGCGGGCGCCTCGACAGGGGCGGGCGCCTCGACAGGGGCGGGCGCCTCGGCGGGGGCRGGMGCCTCCGCMRGGRCAGGCRCCTCGACGGCGGCGGGTACCTCCGCTCGGGCAGGGTCCTCCGCCGGAGCGGGCGCCTCGGCAGCGGCGGGCGCCTCCGCAGGGGCAGGCGCCACGACGGCGGCGGGTACCTCCG
>NZ_JASKYT010000550.1:0-3724 GCF_041028275.1 Streptomyces sp. PU-14G | reverse complement strand
GGAGCTCGGGGTGGGCGGCGCGGGTCGGCCTGCCGTCCCAGTACACGGGGGCGTGGTCGAACACCAGAACGTCCGGGTCGCCGGTGGCCGACAGCCGCTCCGCGAGGGCCCGCAGCGTGCCGGGTGCCATCGTGTCGTCGCTGTCGAGGTAGAGCACGTAGTCGCCGCGGGCCCGCGCGGTGCCGCTGTTGCGCGCGGGGCCGAGCCCGCCGTTCTGCGCCAGATGGATGACGCGCACGCGCGGGTCCGCGGCGGCGTAGGCGTCGAGGATCTCCCCGCAGGCGTCGGGGGAGTGGTCGTCGACGGCGATCAGCTCGAAGTCGCCGCAGCACTGGCCGAGTACGGAGTCGAGGCACTCGTGCAGATAGGCCTGCACCTGGTGGACGGGGACGATCACACTGAATCGAGGCACGGCTGGTTCCCCGGGATCGACGTGACGGCTGGGATGGCTGTGACGGCTGGGTGGCCGCGACGGCTGGATGGCCGCGACGGCACTGACAGCTGTTGCGGCCGGCTGTGTCGGACGGACAGGCTAATAGTCCGATTTATCCCACACGGCGCCGCGCGTCACATCCCGGAGACGCCCACCGCACACCCCGCCGGGGCCCCATCGGTCGTCCCGTTCCCGCTGCCCCTCTCGCACCCCTCGCCCCGGCAGCCCTCAGCTCACCCCGGCAGCCGCCGGAACAGCGGCCTGGGCAGATGGCGCAGCACGCTCATCACCGGCCCCAGCGCGGCCGGCACCCACACCGTGCGCGCCCGGCGCCGCACCCCGTGCGCGATGGCGTCCGCCACGGCGTCGGGCGTGGTGGCCAGCGGCGCCGGCGGCCTCCCCTCCGTCATCCGGGTGTGCACGAACCCCGGCCGTACCACCAGCACGTGCACCCCCGAGCCGTGCAGCGCGTCCCCCAGGCCCTGCGTGAAGGCGTCCAGCCCCGCCTTGCTGGAGCCGTAGATGAAGTTGGCGCGGCGCGCCCGCTCACCCGCCACGGAGGAGAGCACCACCAGCGAGCCGTGCCCCTGGGCTCGCAGCGCGTTCGCGCACACCAGCCCGGCGGAGACCGCGCCGGTGTAGTTCGTCCGGGTGACGTGCACGGCGGCCATCGGATCGTGCTCGTCGGCCGTCTGGTCGCCCAGCACACCGAACGCCACCAGCACCAGGTCGATGTCGCCCTCCGCGAAGACCTTCTCCAGCACCTCCTCGTGCGTCTCGGGCGCCAGCGCGTCGAACGGAACCGTACGGACCCCCACCTGGGCCCCGTGGGCCGCCGCCTCGTCGCGCAGCCCGGCCGCCGCGGCGTCCAGCCGCGGTCCTGGACGCCCGGCGAGCCACACCGTGCGGGTGCGCCTGGCCAGGAAGCGGCGCACGGTGGCGAGCGCGATCTCGGACGTGCCGCCGAGCACGAGCACGGACTGCGGGGAACCGAAGGCGTCCTTCATGAGCTGCTCCTCGAGAGGTACGGCGAAAGGGAAAGGTGAGGGCGGACGAAGCTCCCTAGGCGGGCGGTCACAGCGCCAGCCGCCGCGCGAGGTCCGAGGTGAAGACCCCTCGCGGATCCAGCTCGGCACGCAGTGCGCGGAAGTCGTCCAGCCGCGGATACATCGTCCGCAGCAGCTCGGGCCGCATCCGCGCGTCCTTGGCCAGGTAGAGCCGGCCGCCCGCGACGGCGATCTCCTCGTCCAGCAGGTCGAGGAAGTCACCGAGCCCCGGCAGCGCGGCCGGGATGTCCAGCGCCAGCGTCCACCCCTCGGTGGGGAAGGACAGCCAGCCCGGGTCCCCCGCTCCGAACCGTTTGAGCACGGCGAGGAACGAGGGACACGAACGGCGGGAGAGCAGCCGCACGACGCGGCGCAGCGCGTCGTCGGCCTCGTGGGGCACCACGCACTGCCACTGCACGAACCCCGCGCTGCCGTACACCCGGTTCCAGTGCGGCAGCCCGTCCAGCGGATGGAAGAACGCGGCGAGCCGCTGGAGTTCACCCGTCCGGCGCCGGGGCGCCTTGTGATACCAGAACCGGTTGAACGCGCCGACCGTGGCGCCGCGCAGCAGCCCGTTGGGCACGGCGCGCGGCGCGGGCGGCAGCTGCCCGGGACGGAAGGCCAGCGGCTCCCGCCGGGCCGCGCGCGCCGCCCGCCCCCTGCCCTCCAGTGCCGCCCGCGGCGCGTGGTCCCCACGGGTGAGGACGGCGCGCCCGGCCGCCGTGCCGCGCGCCAGCAGGTCGATCCACGCCACCGAGTAGCGGTAGCGGTCGTCGGTCGCCGTCAGCGTGGCCAGCAGCGCGTCCAGATCGGGCAGACGTTCGGTGTCGACGCTCATCAGCGAGGTCTCCACCGGCAGCAGGTCCACCGTCGCGCTCAGCACCAGCCCCGTCAGCCCCATGCCGCCCGCTGTCGCGTCGAACAGCTCGCTGCCCCGCGGCACCGTCCGCACCTCGCCGTCCGCCGTCAGCAGTTCCAGTTCCCGTACGTGGCGGGTGAAGGAGCCCGAGACGTGATGGTTCTTGCCGTGGATGTCCGCGCCGATCGCCCCGCCGACCGTCACGTACCGGGTCCCCGGCGTCACCGGCACGAACCAGCCCAGCGGCAGCAGCACCGTCATCAGCCGGTGCAGACTGACCCCCGCCTCGCAGGTCACCGTCCCCTCCACCGCGTCGATCGCCAGCACCCGGTCGAGCCCCGTGGTGTCCACCACCGTGCCGCCCGCGTTCTGCGCGGCGTCCCCGTACGCCCGCCCCAGACCCCGCGCGATGCTGCCGCGCGCCCCGCACGCGCGTACCGCCGCCGCGGCCTCCTCCCGGGTGCGGGGCCGCAGCACGCGCGCACCGGTGGGCGCGGTCCGGCCCCAGCCCGTCAGCAGCCGGCCGCCGGAGCGGTCGACCGTGCGCTGGGTGGCGCGGACCTCGCCGCCGTCGCCGGGGGGCGCGAGCGGCGCCTCGCGCTGAGGGGGCCGGAAGTGCTGAGCGGACATGCACGCGACCGTAAGCGCCCGGAAAAGCCCGGAACGGGAGGCTGCGCCGTCACTGTCGCTGAAAGAGTGAAAGGCGGAGTGTCGGATCGTATGGTCACCGGACGGTGGCGCCCCGCGCGCGAGAGTACAGAACGTGGCAGCGACGACGGCACGACGATGGAGCCGATGGGAACAGCGGCTGCTGTGCGCCCTGGGCGACTGCGCAGCCGACACCAGAGTGGCAGGTGCCGCGCGGACCCTGTCCTGGTGCGGAGAACACGCCGCCGTCTGGCTCCTCGCCGGACTCGCCAACGCCGCCGCCGACCGTACGCAGCGGGAGCGCTGGCTCAGGGGCACGGGGCTCGTGGCCACCGCCCACCTGGCCAGCATGGGGCTCAAGCGGGTCGTGCGCCGCCCGCGGCCCCTCCTGGCGGGCCGCGCCCCGCTCGTACGGACAGCGGGACGCCACTCCTTCCCCAGTTCGCACGCCGCCTCCGCCGGCGCGGCAGCCCTCGCCCTCGGCGGCCTGCGCCACCGGACCGCCTTCGGCGCACTGGCCGCGCTGATGTGCGTCTCACGGCTGGTCGCCGGCGTCCACTACCCCTCCGACGTGCTCGCCGGTGCGGCCCTCGGCGCGGCAACCGCACGGCTGGGCACCCGACGGGAGCCCCGCCATGGCTGAACGCTTCACCCTGACCGGCACCCGCGAAGGGGAACAGGCACCGGGGAGCGAACCCCCCGGCACAGCGAGCCTCCAGCCGCCCGCCRCCGCCGGAC
>NZ_JASKYT010000055.1:0-24704 GCF_041028275.1 Streptomyces sp. PU-14G | reverse complement strand
CTCCCGTTCCTCAACCCGTGCAGTGAGGCCCGATGCCACAGCCCCCCGACCTCGAACTCGCCCTCCAGCTCGGCGACATCGCCGACCGCATCGCCTGCGGCCGGTACCGCTCGCGTGATCTGCGGGTGCGCAGCAAACCCGACCGGACACCGGTCACCGACGCGGACACGGCCGTCGAGACCGCCCTGCGCCGGACGCTCGCCCGCTGCCGCCCCGAGGACTCCTTCGCCGGGGAGGAGACCGGCGGCAGCGTCGGCTCCGGGCGGAGCTGGCTCATCGACCCCATCGACGGCACCAAGAACTTCCTGCGGGGCGTGCCGGCCTGGGCCACGCTGATCGCACTGCTCCAGGACGGCCGCCCGGTCCTGGGCGTGGTCAGCGCGCCCGCCCTGCACAGCCGCTGGTGGGCGGCGGCCGGACACGGTGCCTGGCTGCGCCGCGGCCCCGACGACACGGCCCCCGAGCGGCTGCGGGTCTCCGCGGTCGACGAGCTGGCCGACGCCTATGTCTCCACCACCCGCGCGCACACCTGGCGTACGTTCCACTCCCGCGAGGCGTATCTCCGACTCGTCGACGCCTGCTGGGAGGACCGCGGCTTCGGGGACTTCCTGCAGCACTGCATGGTCGCCGAGGGAACGATCGACATCGCCGCCGAACCCGTGGTCGGCGCCTGGGACATCGCCGCATTGAAGGTCCTGGTCGAGGAGGCCGGCGGGGTGTGCAGCGACCTGCGCGGCGCCGATCCCCAGCACGGCATCGGCGCCCTGTCCGCCAACTCCCGGCTGCACGCCAGCGCGCTGCGCATCCTGCGCCCGCCCGACGAGCCGGGACCCCCGCCCCAGCCCACGCTCGAACCCCAGAGGAGCAGTGCCCCATGAACGCGTACGTGCCCGTGGTCCGACCCGCCGTCCGCAGCGACGCACCCCACGCCGCGCGCACCCTCGGCGCCGCGTTCGCGAACTACCCGGCCACCCGGCACACCGTCGACCCCGAACGGCACCAGGAGCGCGTCTTCGAGCTCCAAGAGCTCTTCCTCACGCGGATCGGGTTGGGCGTCGGGCGGGTGTGGGTGGCCGACGACGGCGATGCCGTCGCGGTATGGACCATGCCCGAAAGCCGCGGCACCGAGGCGGCGTTCGCCGAGATCGGTCCCCGGCTGGCCGAGCTGGCCGGGAGTCGGCTGGCGGCGCACGAGGAGATGGAGCGCCTGCTGCGGCCGCACCGGCCCACCGAACCGGTCTGGTTCCTGGCCACCGTCGGGGTGACGCCCGGACGGCAGGGCCAAGGGCTTGGCAGCGCCGTGGTCCGGCCGGGCGTCGAGGCCGCCCGCGAGGCCGGGGTGCCCGCCTACCTGGAGACCTCTGACGAGCGCAACCTTCCATTCTACAAGCGGCTCGGCTTCACCGTGGAGGCAGAGGTTTCGCTGCCCGACGGCCCCCGCACGTGGTGCCTGACGAGCCGCCCCTGAGCGACATGAGCAACGTGAGTGGCCGGTGGGCCTGAGCGCCCCCTGAGTGGAAAGGACCGCACCATGGCCGAATTCCCGGCACGAGAGCAGGACACGACCGGACCGGAAGCCGCCGGACACGCCGAGAACTTCGCCTCGCAGGAGCGGATTCTCAGCCTCGTCTGGGGCTACATGTCCAGCGACATCGTGGACCTGGCCGTCCGGCTGGGCCTCCCCGAACACCTAGGGGGCAAGGGCGGCACGGCGGAGGAGATGGCGATGGCCACCCGTACCGACCCGGTGACGATGCTGCGCTTCCTGCGGGCCTTCGCCGTCCTCGGCCTGGCCGAAGAGCCGGACCCGGGCCGCTTCATCCTCACCCCGGCGGGCAACCGGCTGCGTCCCGACGTCCCCGACTCGCTGCACGCCTTCGTCCGCCAGGGCTCCGGTGTCTTCCGGGACGCCTGGAAGAAGCTGGAGCACAGCATCCGAACCGGCGAGCCCGCCTTCGACCAGGTCTTCGGCACCGACTTCTTCAGCCACCTGTCCCAGCACCCCGACCTGGCCGAGACGTTCACCGGTTCCATGCGGGAAGCGACCCGTACGCTGAGCACCGCGCTGGCCCGGGAGTACGACTTCCCGGCCCACGGAACCGTCGTGGACGTCGGCGGAGCCGACGGCTCGCTGCTGGCGAGCGTGCTCGCCGCGCATCCGCAGGCGCGCGGCGTCCTCTTCGACTCCCCCTCCGGCGGCCGGGACGCCCCCGCCACCCTGCGCGCCGCCGGCCTCACCGAACGCTGCCGGGTGGAGACCGGGGACTTCTTCACGAGCGTGCCCGAGGGCGGGGACGTGTACGTGCTGAAGAGCATCCTGCACGACTGGAACGACGCCCGGTGCCGGGAGATCCTCGGCTCCTGCCGCAAGGTCATCCCGCCGCACGGTCGGCTGCTCGTCATCGAAGTGCTGCTACCCGGCCGCGTCACCGCGGACGCCCACCCCCTCGCCTACCTCAGCGACCTGTACGTGCTGGTCAACATGGGCGGCAGGGAGCGCAGCGCGGCAGATCTGGAAGAGCTGTTGACGGGCACCGGCTTCCGGACCACCCGGGTGCTGTCGCCGCCGGCTCTCGCGCCGTTCTCCCTCGTCGAGGCAGAGCCGGTGACCAGGTCATGACCGGCGCGGAGACGACAACGGCGGCTTGTCGGAGGGCGCGCAGGTCTTGTTGGACAGCACCGGCCAGGAGTTGGTCTGCTGGAGGCTCCCCCGCGAAGGACCCCCGGGAGAAGCCTCCCGGGGGTTGGCGGCCGCCGCTGTCCACACCACTGCCGCCCCCGATGTCCGTTCCGAGAAGGGATGCGTCATGAAGCGCCGGTCCTTCCTCGCCGCGGGCGGAGCCGTCACGGCCGCCACCGCCGTCGGCGGATACACACTCCCGGCCGCCACCACGGCACCGGACTGGAGCGCCCTCCGCGCGGGCCTGGACGGCGACGTCCTGCTGCCCGGCCACGAGTACTACGAGGACGCCCGGGTCCTCTTCTCCCAACAGTTCGACCGGGTCCGCCCCCGCGCCGTCGTGATGTGCGCGCGTCCCGAGGACGTGCGCGAGTCGATACTGTTCGCCCGGCACCACGGCATCCACTGCGTGCCACGCAGCGGCCGTCACAGCTTCGGTGGATATTCGACCACCGACGGTATGGTGATCGACACCTCGCGGCTGCATCGGGTGGCCGTCGAGGAAGGGCTCGCGCGGATCGGGCCCGGCGCCCGGGTGATCGACCTGCACGAAGGGCTGCTGCCCCACGGGCTGACGGTGCCCAGCGGCTGGTGTCCCACAGTGGGCATGGGCGGGCTCACGCTCGGGGGCGGGTTCGGCCTGGAATCCCGTGCGCACGGCCTGACCATCGACCGGCTCGACGCGGTCCAGCTCACCCTGGCCGACGGCACCTCCATCCGTTGCGACGCCCATCACCACCCGGATCTGTTCTGGGCCCTGCGAGGCGGCGGGGGCGGGAACTTCGGCATCGTCACCTCCTTCACCTTCCGCCCGGTCCGAGTGACCCCGCACATGTTCAGCTACTCGCTGGCCTGGCCCCTCGGCCGGGCCGTCCAGGTCCTGGACGCCTGGCAGCACTGGGCACCCAGCGCCCCGAACACGATGACCCCGCTCGTCACCCTCCGGCGCGGCGCCGTCCAGGGCCGGCCCGCGCTGGAGGTGTACGGGTCATGGACGGGCTCCCGCGGGGGCCTGGACCAGGTGCTGGAACGCCTCGTCGACACCGTCGGCGTGGCCCCGGAGGACTCACAGGTCCGCGAACAGCCCTACCGCGCCGCGATGATGAGCTGGTTCGGCTGCGAGGAGTTCGCCCCGCGCGAGTGCCGGGTGACCGGCCAGTCCCCCGACGGCCGCATCCCACGCTTCGGCCCGTCCGGCACGCGCGGCGCGCTCTTCAGGCACTCCGTCCCCCGCACCGGCCTGCGGCACGTCGTGGACGCCTTCCGCGACGGCGAGTGCGCACAGCACGAGACCCGGGAGATGAACTTGATGGCGATGGGTGGGGCCACGGCCCAGGTCCATCCGGCCGCCACCGCCTACGTGCACCGCTCGTCGGCCTTCAGCCTCGGCGTCACCTACGCCCTGGACACGTCGACCTCGCGGGAGGAGCGCCGCCGTGCCCGCCGCTGGGTGGACGCCTCCTGGCAACGGTTGTGGCCATGGTCGTCCCGCCACGCCTACCAGAACTTCATCGACCCCCGGCTGCCCAACTGGCGCCGCGCGTACTACGGCGACAACTACACCCGCCTCTCGGCCGTCCGGCGCCGCTACGACCCGGAAGGGTTCTTCCGCTTCCCCCAGGCCATCACCTGACCGGTGCGACGGAAGCACGACGACAGGGACGGTCCGGGCGGGGCCGGGCACAGCGATGACGACCGACGACGACAAGGAGGCGACCCGTGGAGTTGGGTCTCGCGGGAAAGGTGGCGCTCGTGACGGGCGCCAGCCGGGGCATCGGCCTGGCGGTGACGCGCGCGCTGCTCGCCGAAGGGATGGTCGTGTACGGGTCCGCACGCAACCCGTCGCCGGAGCTCACCGCCTCCGGCGCGCGCTTCCTCCCCGCGGACCTGGCCACCGCCGAGGGGCCGAGACGCGTCATGGAGACGGTCACGTCGGAAACGGAGGCGCTCGATCTCCTGGTCAACAACGCGGGAGGCGGGGACGCCGGCGACTTCACGGTGGAGGGATTCCAGGCCGAGACCGACGACGCGTGGGCGCGGGCGTGGGAGCTGAACCTGATGAGCGCCGTACGCACCACGCGCGCCGCTCTCCCGCTGCTGCTGGCCAGTCCGGCGGGTTCCGTCGTCAACATCTCCTCGGCCGGTGCGCGCTCGCCCGGCAGCCCGGTGTCCTACAACATCGCCAAAGCCGCGCTGACAGCGCTCGGCAAGGCGCTCGCCGAGGAATTCGGGCCCCGCGGGGTGCGGGTGAACACCGTCTCGCCCGGCCCGACGCGCACCGGCATCTGGGAGGCACCCGGCGGCTTCGGGGAAAGGCTGGCCGAATCGCTCGGCCAGGTGCCGCTGGAGGAATTCCTCAAGCAGGTGCCCGGCGCGGTGGGAATCACCACGGGACGCTTCACCGAACCCGCCGAGGTGGCCGCATTGGTCGCCTATCTTGCCTCCCCCCACGCCAGCAACATCATGGGCGCCGACCTGCGCGTCGACGGAGGCATGCTGAAGACCACCTGAGACAGCGAACGAGCCGGACGCGCGCAGGGTGGAGCCGGGAGGCCAGGTGATCCACACCCCCGGTTCCGCCCGTGGGTCCAGGTGTCGCGGGCCGGATCGCAGCAGGCTCAAGGGCATGACAACGACTGAGCGGATCACCGACATCGCCCTTCCCCCCCCCTCGAACCGTTCTGCCGGGCGGCGTCGGCGGCGCCGCGGGTAGTCTCACCGGCTAGTTCGACGCCATCGACGGCGTCCACCTGGCGGCACTCCATCATGGGGCCCCGGAGCAGGCGGACGACGTCGTATGGCGAAGTCCCGCCCCGGTCGACCGCGCCGATGCTCGGGGGCGGGGCGATCCGGCGCGTCCACAAGCCCCCGACGACTGGCTGCACGAACGGACAACAGCCACCAGGACTGACCAGCTGGCACCGCCCGGAAGTCGCGTAGCTACGACGGCTTCGGACAGACCGGTATCAACGGCAGCACGTACACCCGCTTCACGATCCCTGAAGACCCGGAGGAGAAACTGCTGCGCAAGGAATGGCACAGATTCATCGCGACCCAGATCACCGTGGACCAGTCTGGCGAGTTCAAGGCGAAGGATCTTGCTGCTCTGACTGCGGCGCTGTGTCATCAGCCGCTCGCTTGGGACGTGCGCACCCGCCATCCCGTACCGCTCCAATGTGGCCGGTGCCGTTGATCGAACCATCCGGAGTACCGCGGCCCCAGCTTCGAGACCGAGACCGGCCAGCCTGGTGATGAGGCTCCTGACAGTTCAGGAGTACGCCGCTCAGGCGCTTTCAGCGGGGCGTCGTAGGCGACACCACGCCCTTGCTGGTGGTTGTCCGAAACTGACAACATCGCTTGAGCCCGGCAGCTGCGGTCGCTGTCCGGGGCCGTAGCGTCACCGGAGGCGACTGGGGGAGCGCGGACGCCTTTGGACGGTGCATCACCGGGCATGAGCGGTGGGACTGCACCATGTGCTCTGATCTGCTAAACCGGGATGCCATGCGACGGCGTGGAAGAGGGTGGCATGATCCCGAGTGGACTCGTAATGCGTAGGTCAAGGGTTCGATTCCCTTAGGCGGCTCGCTGGAAGCCCAGGTCGCACACCGCGTGACCTGGGCTTTTTCGTGTTCTGGGCGGCATCGGGCTGCATGACAGACCCGTGTCCTCGTGCCGCCTCGTCCAAGGGGAGCGCATGGGCGCAGAGCTTGTGCAGAGGGCAGCGCGGGCCCCGAGTTGCCAGAGCTGCAGCGCTGTCGAGGAGAGCAACGGCGACTCCTGCTGTGCCCGCCGGTGGACCAGGCCACCGCATCTCAGGTGAGCATCGCATGTCGCGGAAGCACGGCGACGGTGGCCTTCGTGCCCGAGAGGAACAGCAGCGTGATCGGTGGTACGCACGCCGTAGGCCTCCGCTAGGACGAGGAACTCGGTGCGGCGTCCGATCTCC
This sequence comes from Streptomyces sp. PU-14G, assembly GCF_041028275.1. Lineage (NCBI taxonomy): Bacteria > Bacillati > Actinomycetota > Actinomycetes > Kitasatosporales > Streptomycetaceae > Streptomyces > Streptomyces sp. PU-14G. Next base: position 18,078 of record NZ_JASKYT010000055.1, on the reverse strand, counting down.
AGGTTCGTGATCGTTGTCATCGGCACTGGCAGGCCGAGCCGGTCGCACGCGTCGGCGGCCCCCACCATAGTGAGGCCGGCGGTCTTACGGGCCGTGCCTCTGTGCTCGGCTACCCGCGCCGTGAAGGCCGGTGACCAGTCGTTCGTTGTCAGGAGTGCAATTTGCCAGAGAAATGGGTCGCCGCAACATTCGTGCTACACGTCCTCTCGAGGTTGCACCTCATGTCGGTCGGAGAACATCGTGGCAACGAGTGACCCTCGTGGGATGACGCGAGAGTGCTGGCTCTCCCTGTGGCGGTGGAACTGGACACGGCGAACTGGGCACTCACGATCGGCAGGAGAACCGGCTATCAGTTGGCCAAGCGAGATGAGTATCCGGTCAAGGTGCTCCGGCTGGGGAACGCGCGTTCGACGGCCCAGTCGATGCCAGCCGGTAACCATCGGCTGTGAGCGTGGGCGCGTCTCCCGTCGCCCGGCTGGATGAATTCTGCCGATCCCACACGCAGCAGCTTGCTGCGGCACCGCCTGTTGGGGTTCCCTGCTGTCACCTGGCCGTGCGAGGCGGCCAGTTCCGGGCGCTGTGAACCGACCCTGGCGCCGACGGACAACCCTTCCTCGCTCAGAATCCACGCCAGCCGTTCTTCGTTGTTCTTCACGCGCTTTCTGCCGGGGGTCGGGGCAGCCAGAAGGGAGTGCGTGATGTACACCGATCAGCTCATCGTCAGTGTCCGTCGCCAGTACACAGGCGAGACCCTGAAAGGCGCGCGTCGGCGGCTACGGGAGCTAAGGGACTGGTCCGCGCCGGTACCAGCGGCTGGGAACAGCGCCCAGCAGCGGCTTGAGTCCTACCTACTGCAGGTCTTGAGCAAGGGGCAGGGCCGACACCCCTTGGGGATCAGCGAGATCATTCCCTTCGCTGACCGGCTCGTCCTGCGGCTGGAGTCGGCTGAGCTTGCCAGCGCAGTGCTGCCGTTGTTGCCGTATCGGGATGGGCGCAAGTCACGACACGGGGTAGCCGACCTACGCGCTGCAGCGAGGCGCGGGGGCATCGAACTGGTCCTTGGAAGGACCGGTTCCGGGAGAGTCATGCTGGTTGGGCCTCGGGCGACCTGTGACCTGACCTCAGTTCTGACCGCGCACCAAGCAGCAGTGGAGGCCCGCCGCCATGTACCGATGTGGGCCATGGACGTTCCCCACGATCCGCCGCGGATTCCAGGAGGAAGGAGGCGCGCGGCGCGGTCGGCGAACCGGCCTGCTTCTGGTCGTCGTACGGACCTACACGTTGCCAGCCCGTACCTGGCCAGCGCCGTGCTGCGTCGCCTGCACATGTGGGAGCGCCTGAACGGCGACGGTACTGTGACGATCACCGGTCAATCGCAGGCCGAGGGAAACGGGCTGGCCTGGACCGTGGAACGGCTGCTGCCGCCTGGTAGCGATCTGCACGACGACGCGGTCGCCGCAGTTCTCACCGACCCAGTGGCAGGCCCCGGGCTGAGCGCCGACATCAGTACGCATCACTGTGACCACGAGCAATGTGTCCAGACCTTCGACTCGGAGCGGCTCACCATCCGTACGACGGTGGGCGAAGGTACTTTCGCTGCTCGGCGACACACCCGTGCCCGGGTCGCCTTGGATGTCCTTTACGAACGTCAGACGGGCGCCCCTAGCCTCGGCGAAGGCCCAGGGGCCCACGTGCTGCAACTGATCAGTGCCGAGTCAGATGAGTGGGGCCTGGAGGATGCCGCTGAGCAGCTCGCAGCAGCCTGGGCGCTTCAGGGGAAACTCACGATGGTGCTGCGGGACGAGGACCGAAGCGGAAAGATTTCCTGGCGGCGCTCCCGCCTGACGGGCGGGACCGGCGCGATGTTCACAGGCAAGTTCGACCCCCTCAATGACCAGCTCAAGGCGGAGATCAACACAGCCCGGTCGCACTTCGACCACATCATCATGGTCAAGCGCCCGTGGGCGGGCACTCCTGCGTACGACATCTCCCCTTTGGCCGATGACCATCTCGTCGTCGCAGGCGGGAACTTCCCGAAGTCGACCAAGACCACCACGGTGCGAGCCGGGGGACTGGAGCGCCACACCGTCGACCTCTCACCCGCCGAATCCGCCATGGCATGGCTGCACAGTCGGGTGTCGAGGCTCCCCTACGCCGACGTCCCCATGACCGGTCTGCTGCTCCAGTGCGCCCGCGAAAAGGACGGATCGGACTGCTTCGACAACGCCGTCGACTTCGAACTGGCCCGGCACGGGATGCCCGTGTTGGGACGACTCCCTCAGACGCGACGTCTGAGCCCCCGACGCACAGTTCTAGACCACCTTTCCGATGACCAGCGAGCCTTCGTGATGCGCCAGAGCGCACAGATCAGGAGGAACCTCGGCCCAGCGCGAGCCGACGGAACGGCGATGGTCGCCGCGCTCCGTCAGATGATGGAGCGATAATCGCGCAGCAGGCCCTCGCGAGCCGCTACTCGCGTCCTCCACGGCGATCAGGTTGGCGAGCCGGTTGGGTTTGAAAGGGAGGGAACCCGTACGGCGCAACGATTCGAAGAAACGGCGCAGGCCCTACGCCGGTCATCCCAGGGACTGCCACCCCCAGGGGCGTGGCCCGCCTCGGCCGCGAAGACACGAGAGGCGATACATCGCCTGCTCGCGAATCTCGGGACGCTCGTCGGCTGCCTGGAAGGCGAAGGACGTCATGCGCAGCTCGCGGATGGCCCGCATGGTCGGGTACCCCTCCCAGGTCCTCACGTCGTAGCCGTACGCGGAGCAGTGGCCCTCGTAGGCATCGTGAGAGAGGTTGCCCAGCGTGTCGACGCCGACCGCAGTCGAGGTGAGGTCCCATTCCGGGTGACCGAGAGCTGTGCGTTCGAAGTCGAGAAGGTACGCCTCCCCTTGGCTGGTCACAGCACAGTTGCCTGCCCACGCGTCTCCGTGGATGACACTCTTCTGTCGCCCCGAGGGGAGCTGTGCCCATTCGGCACGGAGATCAGCAAGGAGGTCCAGGAGCCACCTACGGTCGTCCTCTGGGAGGATGCGAGCGCTGAGCAGGCGGTCTTCGAGACGTACAAACGGGTCCATGACGTCGAGGGGGAGGTCGCCGGGCGGGGGGAGGTCGTGGAGCCGTCTTAGGAGCGGGGCGAGATCGGCCCCTGAGCCGGAGCGGTGGGGCGGAAGTTCCTCCCAGAACGTCGTCGGCCGTCCCAGTGCCAACACAGGCTGGTCGACATCCAGCGGCCGGACGGCGGGCACCCCTTCCTTGGCGAGCCATCGCGTTACGGCGACCTCTCGTGCAGCGGCCTGCTCTTGGCCGGCCCGAGCGACTCGGGCCACGACATCATCGGGGAGACGCCACAGGTCATTCTCCGAGAGGCGAATGACTTCGGCGCCATGGATCCGCAGGTCAGCCGCAGCAGCGGCCTTCTCCAGGACGGCCCACGAGGCTTCCGTTCGCGTAGTGGTCATGCCAGGACGTTAGTCCGAATCCGTTCGCGCAGTTCCGTGGCCTGGCGGCCACCGCGAGCACAGGCCACCCAAACCCCCCTGGAAAGTTCACCAGTTCCATGGGAGCGCCCGCAGGTGCCAGTCATCGCACTCCTTGGCGTGATGGGTCGCTGAAGCGAAGGAGCCTCCGGGCATCGTCGTGTTTGTAGTCGCGCCGAAGGTCGCCGCCGCGCCCAGGGCGGTGGCGAGCCGCCCCACAGCGCTGTAGAAACCCGATTTCAGCTTCTCAGCGCGCTTCGCACCCAGAAGGCCACGGGGCCAGCGCAGTTGCCCGAGTGAAGCGGCTCGTACAACGCACCCGCCGCCGAAAAGGGCCGCCCGCAACACCTAAATCAACCGAAGGCTCGGAAACAGCTCATTTCGACCGTGAGCTGTTGACATAAGCTGACGTTGAGAACTCGCATGCCGGTGACCGATGCGAGGCGCAGTGACGACCCGCGGGCTCGCGCCGAAGAACTCCGCGAGTCGCATCCACCTCACTCTGCTGGAGGGGTAGGGCCTACCAGCGAGCCTTAGCCGTTGTGACGTCTCGGATGCCGAACCACAACACGGCCGTTCCACCGGGGCATTGAGGCCACCGGTACACTCTGAGTGTCTATACACCCGGGGGAAGTCTGTCGCCTCCAGGCCGCACCCGGCCGACGCCGTTTGTATCGGCGTGTGGTGGCAGCAGAAGGGGAATCGTGACGACTCCGCCCTATGGCAACACTCCGCCGCCGAACAGCTCTGGCGACCGGTCCCCGTACGACCCCTTGCCTGGGCAGCGGCGTCCGGAGCTCACCGAGGACATGCTGATCGCACGGCAGCCACAGGAGGAAAAGAGTGGCTGGTTCCGCAACCGCCTGAAGAAGAAGCAGCGGCCGAGCACGACACAGGCGAACCCGTGGGTGTCGGCTGCTCCGCACAGGAGCGCCCGGCCCCACCAGGAGCCACAGGCGTCACAGTTCGGGCAGCATCAAGGGATGGGCCACGCGCAGGGGGCAGAGCATCGACTGGAGACAAGTCGCGGCCAGAAAGACGAGAAGAAGCGGGATAAGAAGCCCGCCAAGGCGCGCGAGCAGACGCCGGTAGAGAGCACTAGCGGCAATGGGTGGTTCCGAAATCCTTTCGCAAAGTCTGCTCGCAACTCAAGCACCGACAAAGGGGCGGTGCCCGCGAGCCAGATGTGGGCGGGGCCGCGCCGGGGCATTCTCGTTCGTCGTCTTCTAGGTCTTGTAGCGGTAATGGTGTTGCTCTACCTCTCCGTCGGTCTCAATGGCAAGGCGGACCAGGGCGAGGTTGAGGGCTTGGTGCGGAAGGCGACGAAACCCGCCAAAACGGTGTTTCCCGAGGGCGACGCGGTGATGTGGGCGGCACCGCTGGTCAAGGCGTTCGCCACGTACGACGGTGACAAGTCGGACAAGCGCCTTCAGGCGCTGAAGCCGTACGCCATCAACGGCTTGGACAGTCAGCTTGGTTGGAACGGGCAGGGTAAACAGGCGGTGCTCGACATGGTGATGGGTGCGGATGTGAAAGTCCTGTCGGACAACCGTGCCGTCGTGCGGTCCACTGTGCAGATCCAGGACGGATCTTGGCGCTGCGTTTCCGTCCCGGTGTACGCGGTAGAGCGCGGTGACAGCACAGCTTTCGGCCTGTCCGCCGCCCCCGTTTACACTCCATGCGCCGGCCTGACCACCCCACCGCCGCCACGGAAGACGCTCAAGAACGATGAGGGGCTGGCATCGATGTTCCAGAAGGAACTGCTCGCCCCGTTCATGGCGGCGTGGGTTCAGAGCGACACCGACAACCTCAAGCGCTACCTGCTGCCGGGGACCACGTCCTTCGGACTCGGGGGCGCGTACGCCGGAGAGGGGGAGGACACCAGCCCGAAGATCGACACGGTGGTGGTGCCTGAGCCGGAGAAGGGGGAAAGCCCCGATCGCCGGACCGTGATCTTCGACGTGACGCTCACCAGCGTCGACGGAGAGGCCACGCAGGAGTCGCAATACCAGGTGCAGGTCGCGAAGAAGGACGGCCAGTGGTACTTCGCCTCCGACCCAGTGCCCGTCGTGGGTGCCGAGAACGTGGGCGGGGAGCAGGTCCCAGAAGCCGAACCCTCCACGGGGACCGGCGATATGTACGAAGACGGTTCCAGCTCCGCGCCGCATACCGACGGTTCCGCGACGGGCGTGCAACAGCCCCATAATTGATGCACCATCAGTGGCCGGGAACGTATATACAGATATCAGCGGGTGGCCGCAGCTCCAATCGAGCATCCTCCGGAGGGGGCGCCGGGAGGATGGGAGCGTCCACGCAGCAAGCAACGAGGGCCCGGAGTGGGCTCACAAAGAATGGGGGAACTCGTCTTGGTCAGCAACGTCGTACAACTTGCCTCTACTGGGGCACAGATCAACATCGCCGCCGCCGATGACATCACCGGCACCGCTCAAACCATCGGGCAGGCGATTCTGGCTGCCACGGTGATTTTCGCTGTGGTGGCGGCATTCTTCACCGAGAAGCAGCGTCGCTGGATGGTCGTCGGCACGATCGTTCTCATCGGGGGCTTCACCTTCATGATTGTCGGCAACCCGACCGGCACCTTGGAGACGGTTGGCGGCTTCATTGAGCGCAACGTCTGGAACCCGATCCTGTCCGAGTGACGGGGAGGTGCGGTCGCGTACGGTGACCGCACCTCTGTAGACGGAGAACGCCGGCGGAACTCTTACCGGAGGAGGAGGCGGTGATGGACGACGAGCCAGTGAAGCTGCACGACTACACTGAGGCGTTCAAAGTCAAAAGAGCTCTCCGCAAAATCGGCAAGGCCCATGTGCCGCTCAAAGAAGGGCTTTTCGTCGACGACATCAAGATTTTCGGCATCAGCCTCGTCGGGTGGGTGCTGGCCTACACTGTGCTCTTGGCGCCACCCATCAGGTTTGTGGTGCACCTCGTGGGGCTGGGCATGCCCGTAGGCATTCCCTATCTGTTCATCCTCTTCGTCCCTCCCGTGGTCGCGGTCGCGATGTCCCGACGCCCTGTGCGATACAACCTGGCCCTGTTCGGGCTCCTCCGCGGCCTCGTGAGGGACTGGCTGGACGATCCCGTGCACCGCAAGGGGGTCCCCTGCAAGCGGTTGCGCGGCCAGCAGTCCTACCGCGTCATCGTATGGCGTCCCCGGCCGGATCTACTGCCTTCCCTGGCTCCCCAAGAGCCGCTGCCCAACGGGCTCGCCGGACCGCAGGCCTCCGGTGAGGCCGGCTCTCGGCCCGTCGCTGGGCCAGGCACTCTCCGTGAATCGGAACCCGAGGTTGTGGAGACGGCCGACGACGCGGTGTCGATGATCAAGGCAGGGGCTGCGACCGTTGCGCTTGAACAAGAGCCGGCGGAAGAGTACGTGATGAGCACACGGAGGTCTTGAAGTGAAGGCTGTGGTCTCTCGCCTGCTGCCGGACGGCTACCAGGCACCGTCCCGCATCGGCTACCGGTATCTCGACGACGTGATCCTGCTGGATGCCGAGGGCGCCTACACGGTCATGAGTATCCCCACCAGGGGATGGGACCTCATGAGCCTGCTCGACAAACGGGCGGTGTTGGCACAGGTGTTCTCTTCGCTGTCTGGCCTCCCCCGTGGTGCCGCGCATCAGACGAGGCTGGTGACCACCGAGTTCCCTTTCCACGCGGACGCGTGGGCGCAGCGACTCGACGAACGGACTCACTTGCAGGGCATTCCCGGGCCCGGCTGGCGCACTATGCTCGCCGACACCAAGGAGCAGCTCAATGCCTCAGCTTGGCCGCTCAAGCGCGTGTACCTCATCATCAGGCTGGGGGATCGAGCCTCGTACGACGGTGCCTGGGGAAGGGTGCAGCGGTTTTGGAACCAGGTGAAGAAGCCGCTGGACCTCGATGACGAGATGCCGGCACTGGAAGAGGTCCGGGTCTGGCGCGACGCCGCCAACGACATTCGCACGACGATGGGCGGGTCCGCACTCGGCTGCCGGCCAGTCGGTCGGCAGGAGGCCGAGTTGCTGCTCCTCCACCTGACCCACCCGGGGCTTCCGGCTCCTGATCCCTCGGCGTCGTCGCCCCTACGGTATGGGCCGGGGGAGTTGCAGGCGTTGTGCGGCGGCGAGGTCACCAAGGAGCCGCTGGGCAAGGTCGGCAAGTATCAGTACAAGACGTTGCGGCACGAGACGGTGACGGGCACCTCATACCAACTTTGGTTCGCGCTCTCGGTAGGGCCTGAACAGATCAGCTTTCCCGGCACCCTGTGGATGCACCAGCCAGAGGCGCTGCCCTTCCCCGTGGTGCAGTCCGTCGGCTTCGAGATCCAGGAGCTCTCAGACACCCGTAAAGATGCCGACAAGGCGTTGCGAATGGTGGAGGAACAGTTCTACAACGACGAGGAGGCCGGCGTCGCCACGGACCTGACCTATCACCAGAAGCGTGAGCTGGCGAAGCAGATGAAGTACATGGTCGACCAGCACCGGACGCCGTTTATGCGAATGCGCGTGCTTTACGGGATTTCGGCGACCGATAAGGACGATTTGCGGGAGCGAGCACGTGACTTCGTCCGCGTCATGCGCGAAGGCGGGTATACCGTGGATGCTCCGCCGAGTCATCAGCACTTCTTCTTCTACGAGTCGCTGCCCGGCGGCCGTCCGTCGGACACCGACTACATTCGCAGGGTCCCCTTGGACTACTTCGCCTCCGGCATGCCGCACATCTCGCCTTCGGTGGGAGACGGCGAGGGTTTGTACCAGGGCTTCACCCTGGGCCCGGGCGGCAAGCGCGCCGAGCCAGTGTTCGTGGACCACATGCTGTATGCGACCCAGTCGCAGGTGGCGCCGACGGAGGGCGTGCCCGGCGACCCTGGTGGCGGCAAGACGGTCAGTCGTGGTCTGAAGCCGGTCTGGGAGGATGCCTTGCGCGGTATCACTCAGGTGGTGTGGGACCCCAAGGGTGACTACCTTGTGCTCAAGAAGTACGCACAGCAACTGGGCCTGAACCAAGACAAGATCATTTGCGTGAACGTCTACGACGCCGACCCGGGCATGCTCGATCCGGCATCGCAGGCGGAGACTCCCGACGAGGCCGCGCAGCTTATGCGAGAGACGCTGCTGAGGCTGGTGCCTGACCTGCTGGCCGGACAGAGCGGCAGCGACTTCGGTGATGTTATCCGGCAAGCCGTTGGTGCCGCGATGGCGGAGGGTAACGGAACGACGTACCTGATGCGGGTCGTGGAGATTCTGGAGAGCTGGGAAAAACTACCGCCCTCCCCGCAGAACATTAACCAGGAGCGCTGCCGGCAGTTCTCCGGCCCGCCCGGCCGACGCTTCCGTGAGGTCTCCAGGACAAAGTTGGGGCAGCTCGTCTTCGGCCGAGCCCCGCAGCCCTTCCGTATCCCTGTGGGCTACACGGTCATTTTTTGTACGCTCGGACTGCAAATGCCGGACCCGGGCAAGTCGTTGGAAATGATGTCCGAGCGTGAGCTGCTGTCCGACGTCATCGCTGGCCTGATGGCGGACAACACCTGGAATATTCTGGCCAACCTTGATACGTCCATTCCCAAGGCAATCACCTGGGACGAGTGGCACACCAGTAAGGATAACCCCCGGGCGCGGACTCTGGTGGACCGGATCAAACGTCTTGGGCGTTCACGCAACACTTTCTTGCGGCTCATTTCGCAGTCGGCCGGCGACTTCGACTCGAGTTTCGTCACGGGCGTGTGGGCCTTTGCGACATCATCAAAGGAAGAGGCCATCAAGACCTGCGAGTTCCTGGGCATCGAGCCCAACGGAAGCAACGTCGGAACCATCTTGTCGCTGGCCGGCGGCCAGAAAGGCGTCTGCGTCTTCAAGGACCGCACCGGAAAGCTCGCCAGAGTCAAGATTGAGTTCATCTATGACTTCGTGCTGGGTATTTTCGACACCAACCCGGAGAAGGACCCGGAAAAGATGACCCGCATCATCTCCGAGATTTTCGGGGACGAGGCGGCCCGTGCCCGCCAGCAGATCGACGTGAAAGACAAGAAGAAGAAGGTGGACCTAGACGAGGCCGCAGCGGAGGAACGGGCGGAGGAGCGCATCGCCGAAGGCGACTGGCAGTCGACCTCTGCGCCGGAAACCGCTCCTCGGGTGTGAAGCCCGGATCACGGTGAGGTGTGAAGCCCTGCCGCACCCATCTCAGTTCGGAGAGTGGCACGCGCGCCGGCGCGTGGCAGGCGAGGTGAGCGGTCAGCGCCACATTCCGGAGGGTCAGGGGGAGGCGTAGGTGATCCGGGAGATCTGGCCCTTCTTCGGATCCAGGCCGTCACCGCCCCGAGCTCTGCCTTTTACTGTCTTGCCGCCTTTGGTGGCGATTTTGAAGGTGAAGTCGTAGACATCCGTCCGGCCGTCCGGTTTCGAGTACACCTCGGCGACCTTCAGGGAATGGGGGTCGATGGTGCCGCCACGGGTGAGAGAGGCGAACATGCTTCGCTTCTCCGCCGTGGACATTTTGCCGGGGTAGGCCGTGACCTCCCCCTCGCTGTTCCGGTCCTTCCAGGCAGGGTCGGAGCTGCTAGGGGTGTAGATGAAGGTATTGAGAAAACCAGGATCGTCACGGAGCCAGTTGCGGTAGGTGTGATCCTTAGGAGTGGCGGCCGCCTCGAGCAGATTCACGACCTGGAGGCGAAACGGTGCATCGTGGTACGGGGCTGTCGGCTTGCTCACAGAGGGTGGTTTGTCCGTGTCCGCGGGGCTGCCGGCCCCGCTGTCTTCCCCGCAGCCGGTCAGGGCCAGGGTCCCGGCCAAGACCATGAGGCCGCCCATACGCACCCTTGCCATGCGGACTCTCCGTTCGCCCGAATTGGTGTCTATACGCCCTTGCGCATGCGGCCACATCCTAGAGGCGGCGTTCAACCGGTGGCCACCGCCTCTCGCGTGGAGGATGGCCGCCCCGGAGCGGGCCGGGTCACTTCTGGTAAGTGAAACGCTCGATGACTGTGCCATTCTGCGGGTGACTGTAGCCGTCGGCCTGGCCCTTGAGGTGTTTGCCGTCTTTTGTGGTGACCGAGAAGAACATCGTCCAGCCCCTGTTGGTCCCCGAAGTGCTGACGGGGCTGATGCTGGTCGGGAGGACAGAGCCGGCCCGTGAGACGGCGTGGAGGACGGCTTTCACGTCGGAGTCGGACATATCTGTGTGAGACACCTGGGCAGTGCCGTCCTTGTGACGCTTGCCGGGGTCGTCGGGGTTCAGGGGTGTGTACCTGAGTGTGTCGTGGGGGGCGGCGCTTCCAGGGAACCAGCGGCCGGGGTCATATTTGGTCGGCTCTGTAGCCGAGTTGAGAAACGCAACGAGCTGCTTGCGCCAAGCACCGGCTGTGTCGTCCAGTGCTTGATCCCGAGTCCTACTGGGCTCTTGCCCTGCGCTGCTCGCGCCCGGGCCGCCGCTCGTGCCGCCTTCGGGTGCTGCCTGGGGGGACGGGGGAGTGGGCACGGTCTGGCTGGCCAACAGCATGGAGGCGCCCGTGAACAGCGCGATGACGAGGAAGAGGACGCCGAAGAACATGGCTGTCCGGCGGCCGCCACGGCGCAAGTTGGCCAACGCGGCCTGGTGGATGGAGGGTTCATTGCGTGCGCGCTGCGACATGTCCATCGCTGTCCCGGCCCTTTCTGTGCGCCTCCGTGCCTGCCACCGACTCCGGGCTGCGGTGGGCTGTCACCGACTCAGTACCAACGTTACTGGCTGACAATGTAATTGGGCGTCACCGCCGTGCTAACGTGAGTAGTGTATATACACACCGTTGCAGGGCCCTATGAGCTGAGGATCTGGATGGCCACCGCTTCGACAGCCCCAGTCCGCACCAAGCTGACATCCTTTCGTGATGTCGGAGGCCCTTCGCGTCGCCGAAGCGCCCAGGAGCAGCGGACCGCCCGCGTGCGCCGGGTGTTGCGGCGCATGGGCCTAGGGCTACTCACCTTGGTAGCTGCCTTCTCTGTGTGGTTCGTGACAGCAACTCCGGCTCAGGCAGGCCTGGATGACATCACGCACATGTGCGGGCCCGTCAACGTCCCCGCGCCGGAGTACCGGGGCAAAGGGATCGAGGCGTTTTTCGGGACCAACAAGGGTGACTCCTTGGTCAGCAAGGAGGAGAAGGCCACCTATATTCCCAGCGCGGATGAAGGCTACGACGGCCCCAAGGCCAGCTATCACCGTTACGGCTTGGCGGGGTTGTCCTGGCACGTCTTCGGCGAACGGCCAGGCTGCTTCGAACTAAGCCGGTACACCAACTTCATCCCGAATATGATCTTTGACGTCTCGAAGACGTTCGCGGCCTTCACGATGGCGCTCATCGGCTGGTCGTTTGGTGCTGACCCCTTCGCGTTCCTGAACAAACCCATCGGGAATGTCGCCAAGGCCATGTCCGATGTCGCCGGCACCTTTCTTGGCCTGGTGGGTGTGCTGGGTGCCGTCTACCTGGGCCTCAAGAACTGGGGTCCCAACGGCAGGCTCACCGCCGTACTCAAGGGCGTCGGCTGGATGGGACTGATCACGGGATTGTTCTTCTGGTTCGCCGCTAATCCAACCGCGCTGGGTAGCAAGGTGAACAGCATCGTCGGTGAGGTCACCGCCACCGGATTCCAGTCGCTTGCCAAGCTGCCGACGGAGGGCAGCGAGGAGAGCACGAGGATCTGCGCCGACGGCAAGATAGGCGGGGACGTGGGTCCAGCCGCGTGCGTTCAGGACGCGCTTTGGGTGCCGCTCGTCTACCAGCCCTGGCTGTACGGGCAAGTCGGTAACTCGCAGGAAGCCGCGAGTAAATGGGGCGACCAGATGCTGAACGCCCAGTTCGTGGGTGTGGACGAGCATGGCAAAGTCGACGAGGACGGCCAAAAGGTTATATCCAATATCACCCACTGGAACGGTAACGGGGATGAGGTCGGTGGAGACTCCAAGTCCGGAAGTCTCCTGTGGGACGAGAACTTCGACGAGACGGTGCCTTACCTGAAGCTCTGGGGTAACGACATCTGCCACGAGCAGGAGGACAAGAACTTCCGTATCTGCTGGGGCGGTAAAGACACCGGCTGGTTCTCCGATGACGAGATGCAGGTCAAGCCGGAGGACCGCCCCATGATGGCGGTCGCGGGTGGCGAAGACTTCATGGCTCGGATGTCCGCCGCCGGCATGAGCGTCATGGGCGGCGTGATCATCAACGTTTCGGTGTACTTCGTCTGCGCCATGCTGCTGGCCGCGAAGCTCGGTCTGTTCGTGCTGATGGTCTTCGCGCCGCTCTATTTGATGCTGGGCATCTTCCCGGGCCCGTCCCGGGTCGCCGCGATCAAGCTTGGCGAGTTGGTGCTTGCCAACCTGTTCCGGCAGGTCGGCTGGAGCCTCGGTCTTGTGATCATTACGTACATGGACACGATCATCCTGGCCCCAGGTGGGGCGCAAAACTGGGTGCTCAAGATCCTCACCTGCGCACTGATGACCGCCATGTTCGGCGTCTATGCGAGACCCACCCTGCGCGCCCTGTCCGGCATGGCCATGGGGGACAAGAGCGCTGGCGACGCCGTGGTCGGTGTCGGTGCGAACCTGGCGAAGCAGACAGCGGCACTGGGTGCACAAGCAGGTATGGCAGTGGCCACAGGTGGGGCCTCGGCCGCGATGTCTGTAAGCGGCGCGGCTTCGGCCGCCGCCGCCTCGGGGCAGAGCCTGTCGGTGGCCCAGGGCGCCAAGGCGGCGGGTGCCGGATTCTTCAAGAACATCGACACTCCCTTCGACCGGCTCAGGGGTAGCAGAGGTCTCGGCCGGAAGTCGTACGAGGACGGGGAGGCCCGCAGGGAGGAACGAGAGAGCAACGAGGCGGTCCGACGCAGTGAGCCCGCTCGGCGTGGGATGGCTCAGCAGCGGAGAGAAAGGACGCAGGCCAAGGCGCACGACGCGGCGAAGGAATACGTCAGCGGGCTACGCGACAGCGGCCTGGACGTCGAGGCCGAACAGCTGGAGCGCCAGCATTTCGACAGCCTCCGAGATCCTCGTACTGGTGCGTGGCATCGTGATGATCCCCGCCATGAGCGCAACCGAATCGGCACGGTCGATGACATGCGGCGCGTGCGGGCGGTGAGATCGGGCAGCGAGATGCTCGCGCAACAGGGCCTCTCCTCGCACGAACAGGCGGCGGACAATCTCGATTCCGTGCTGGGAATGTACGGCGGTGACGCTGCGCAGATCGACCGCAGCCACGACGCAGCTGTCGCGCTCCGGGTGCTGGCGATGCAGCAAGCGTCCGGCTATGCGAATACCGGGGCGGCGCGGGAGACCGCCGCCGAAGCAGTCCGGCGGTACGGGGTGCCCGATCGGATCGACGCTGTTGGTATGCAATCCGGCGCGGTGACGCACGTACAGGTACAGCAGATGGCACAGGAGCTGACGGCCAACCCGCTCCCGACGGAGGCCTCGGCCCGGCAGCGCATGGAGTACCTGGTGCGGGTCGAGCAGATGGCTGAGCAGGTGCCCGTCGGTACTGTCGTGTCCACAGCCCTGAACGACCTGCGTCACACGGTGTCCGATGCGAAGGAGACGTTCCCCGACGTCAGAGAGGCAGTCCGCCGGGTGCAGTCCGCAGCGGACCAGCTGCGTGACAACGGAGGACGGATATGACACATCGCGCCCGCATCGCTGCGCAGCTCGCCGTGCTCGCCGTCATCCTGGGCTTCGTCCTCAACGCCCTCTCTGCGTCGAGCCCGTCCTCGTCGCAAAAGAAGAAGGCTCCCTCGGAGGTTGAGGAGAGCGACCGGCCTACCAGCCCACTTTTCGTGCCCCGTCCAGCGGCAATGCTGATCGGCCAGTCACTGACCGCGGATTCCTCGGCCGAAGAGGTGGCCGAGGCGTTTGCGCTGGCCTACTTCAGCTATGAACCGGGGGAGGACGACCCCGCACGATTCGCTGCCACCTTGCCGAAGCTGGCTCCTGCTGCCCGTGACGACATTGCGGGACAGATCAAGAAGGACGCCAAGGATTACCGCGGGAAGGCTGAGGACGGAGACACCTCCTCTGTCACGGTTGCCAACAGTGAAAAGGTCGACTCCTCGGCAGGTCGGGCGACGGTACGTATGGTGCTGGCCGATCAGTTGGGGAGAGACGCCGAGGGGTCGGACGACGCGGCACGCTGGACGATGACCCTCAAAATGAAGTCCAAGGACGACCAGTGGTTGGTGACCTCGGCCAGGCTGGTATGACGGGGGAGGCCGGATGAGCGCACATGGACGCCCGCGCTCTGGTGTGGCGGGCAAGGAGGCAGCGAGGATGGCCCGGGCCAAGAAGAGAGGGCCGGGGCAGGGGTCGGACTCGCGCAGGAGCAGCGGGAAACAGGCCGGCGCGGGAGCGGGTGACAAGGCCGATTCGCGCTGGCGGCCTGAAGGGGCCACAGCCGACCAGACCGGCCGTGGGAGCCCAGGTGCCTCTTCGGGGCAGGGATCGCGACCATCGGGGGCCTCTGAGACGGCCAAGAAGGCGGTCAGTGGCGCGTGGGGGAGACTGTCCGGGGCACGGGCAGTTACGGGCAAGGGCAGCCAACCCTCCTCCCCCCACGGGCCTGTCTCCCATGTGAAGGTCGCGCTGGCCACGGTGTCCTGGATTGCGCTCATTCGTGAACAAGCGTTCTTGATGGCGGACTGGCGGCTGTACTACTACCAAGCGCTGGTTGCCTCTGCCGGGCTCCTGGTTTGCACTCTTGTCGCTGTCTACCTCTACCGGCCGCGTACCGCGCGTTGGCGGACAATCACCTGGACGTTCCTCGTCTCTTCGGCGGGAGGTCTTCTCGTCTACACCGTGTTCGGTGGCCGGGCGGGGCTGCTGGGCTCACTGATCACCGGCGGCCTCGTGATATGGGCTCGCGGTGCGGAGCGCGGACGGCGCACCATCCGGAGATTCCGTGCCTGGAGGCGCCGCGCCGGGACCCCGGGCCCCAGGCCGGGACGCGGCGACAGAGACCGCGAGTAACCTCCCTAGAGCACGCTCGAACGGGGGGTTCGAAGCACGCTCAGTACATGTGTATGGGCGATGCGCCGCTGCCAGATGCCGGTGAGACGATGCAGATCCTCCGCATGCCGCAACTATGAGGCCGCCGGCCCACGCCCGCACAGTTGCTGAGTCTGGCGCGTGTGAACGAGTCGAACTTGTGTGAGGGGAACACCAGTGAACGCCGAAACGGAAGCGGCAATCGGGCGGCAGCCTCCTCTGCTGACCATCGTGATCCACCCTGACGGCGGTGCCAGCGTGGGCGGTGTGCCGGTCCCCGTGGATGGGGACACGGACATCACCGGCATACGCGCGGCGGCGATGGTGATCGCGCTGCGCATCGTGAGCGAGCAGGGTGTGCCCGTGCGTGCCGTGGCGTTCGAGCCGGACGGTGCCGTCTGGCCACTGATCATCCATCCTGACGGTCACGTCGACGAGGATCCGGGCCGGGACATCGCTGCGATGCCGCTGCCGGAATCTGCACACGGTTCCGTCGCGCCTCCCGCGCTGACGCTCGCCCGGCCTCGCGAGGATACGGAGGGAGCGTCGTGGTCGAACGAGGGGAACGACGGGCTCGCGGTGCAGGAGCCGGAAGCCCCCGAGCCGGTGCGAGACCGTCTGCGGCGAATCAGCGCTGCTGGAGAAGCGGGGCAGATCGAGGCGGCAGCCAGTATGGCCATGGATCTGGAGAGCACTGTGGTTGGGCTCTACGGCGAGGCGCACCCGCATGTGCTGCAGGCGCGTGCTGTACGCGCCCACATCGCAGCGCTTGCACAGGACTGGCCCCGGGCCGCTGACCTTTACCTGCACATAGCAGAGGCGTGGATGCGCAAGGCCGGCGCCCCGAGCAGCCAAGTGCGGCGCAATGCGGCCAACGCGCACGTCTGCTGGACGTATGTCTCCGATCAGCGGGAGGCGCTGCGCATAGGTGAGGCGGTGACGCTCCTGTGGTCCCGCGTGCCGGGGGCGGGTGACTCACTACGGCGGGCCGGGCGCCGACTGAGGCTGCTGCGGCGGAGCGGTACGTATTGATCTGGGACGAGCGTCAGTGCTCCTCGTAGTCGTGACACGGATGTGGCAGCCCAGTGACTCTGTGCTCCGGCGCCGTTGTCATGATGGAGTCACCGGCACCGCCGCCGCAGGCCAATGCCGCTGGCCGTACCGGTAGTTGCCCGACGCCCCAGCCGCCAGTCCGAACGGTTGTGTGCGCCGACGATACAAGGGGGAGTGTCATGGCGGAGCACAGTTATCGCGCGCTCGGTCGGACGATCGACGGTCTGTTGTTGGAGGTCAGGGAAGACGAATGGAACGCGTACATACCTGGCTGGGAGCTCGCAGACGACAGTGCCTGCCCTGTGGTCCTGCTCTCGCTTCCTGGTTCGCTGTTCCTCACCCACGATGCCGCGATGGAGTCATGGGGCGCGCACGACGGTCCTGCCTTCCGCTCCGACGCGGAGTACCTGTCCGAGGTGTGGGGCCTGACGGCCCTCGGCGCAAGCGGTACGCCCACCGAAGTGGCGGACGTACCGTTACTTACACTCCGTGTGCTACCCGATGGGTTGGCGGTAGAGCTGGCGGGATATCCCTGGCTATTCAGGACATTATCGCCTCCTGCGGCGGCTGGGTGGCGCAAGGCAACGCGTGAGGGCTGGTGTCTACTGGGTATCTGCCTCGACATGGATCTCGACGAGGCGGACGCTGAGGACAAGCTGCTCAGTGAACCCTTCGAGCGAGAGACCCTGTTCGGAATCGTGAAAGTCCTCAGTGCGATGTAGCGGGCTTGTGTGCGCTGCCCCGGCCCTTGTGAGGTAACGTCTATACGTAGCAGATCGCCCGGCCTTTACTGCGATCCTCCCGGGTCGGGTCGTCGGAGAAGAGATCTGGAGAAATTTCGCATGAGCTCCTTGGACAGCCCTTCTCCTGAACGTACTCAGCGTCGCCGGATGGTGAGCACCAAGGCAGTTCCGGTCTCCCCCTCCGAAGCAATGAACGACACCTCCGCGCTGCCGGGCGAGTGGGAGCCCCTTCAATGGTCACGAGGTCGCGGCCCGGTGACTGAGGATGAAGCGCTGGGGGTGCTGCGCCGCCGGAGGCGGAACGAACTGAGGCAGGCGCCGAAGCGGGAAGGCGCCAAGCGCGCGGAGGTCCCGACAGAACTTCCTGCCGAGAGCGACCGGAAAATTCCAGTGGTCAACAGGTTCCCGCCCCGTTACCTGGCCATGGCGCACGCAAGGGCCGAGGTCGAGGGCACTAACCTGACAGCCATTCTCGAGGAGATGCTCGTCAAGTACGCAATGGGCAAGCCCACGCGTCCGCAAACCGTCAGCCGTCGCCTGTTGTCCTTGTACACTCGCGACAGTTAGGGCGTGTACCGAGGGCCGACCGCAGCGAGGGCATGACAGGGCAACCGCAGCGACCGGAGGGGGAGATGAGCGGTGTCCCAACAGGACGGTTCGCCCGGGCGTCCGAACTACCCGACCGACCGGTTGTCGGTGCGGCCTCCCGTTTCCGATGGGCGTATCGCACCGTACGAGGCTGAAGCGGACTCTCACGGCCCGTACCCGGCAGCGGACGTACCTGGCCCCTCCCACCTGCC
>NZ_JASKYT010000549.1:0-3674 GCF_041028275.1 Streptomyces sp. PU-14G | reverse complement strand
CCCGGCGGGAGGGCACCWSCCGCCGCGCTCTGCCGCAGAGCGCGGCGGCAGCGCGCCGCGTCCCGGATCGCGCCGAGCCCGCCGAACTCCTCGGCCGCCTCCGCCAGCGCGCCGCTGCCCGAACCGTCGCCCAGAGCCAGCAGGTTGCGCGCCGCGGCCTCTCCCGCACGCGCCGCGGAGTAGGGCTGCGGCAGGGCGGCGTAGGCGGCGCGCGCCTCGGTGAACGCGCCGACGGCCTCCTGCGGGCGCCCCTGCGCGGTGGCGAGGATGCCGCGGCAGGCCTGGTGCGCCGCGGCGGCCAGCGGGGCGTCGCGCCCGGCGAGGCGCTCGCCGAACTCCACGGTCAGCGCCGCCGCCTCCGCGTACCGCGCCCGGCGCACGAGGGCGGCGACCGCCATCGGCGTCAGGTCGGCCGCCCACGTCCAGATGTCCTTCTTGCGGATGCGCGCCACCGCGCGCAGCGCCTCGGCGCAGCCGGCCTCCGCGTCGCCGCACGCCATCCTGAGTCTGGCCAGGGCCGCGGAGGCGGCGGCCAGTATGGTGGCCGGCGCGTTGGCCGGATCCGCCGGGCCCGCGTCCCGCAGCCGGGCCTCGGCCTCCTCCCACTCGCCGCGCGCCGACGCCAGCAGCCCGAGCACGAGATGGGCGTCGGCGGCGATGCCGGACACCCCGCCGACCAGCCCCAGCGCGTTGCGTGCCCGCTCGGCGAGCCCGTCCCAGTGGCCGGTGTACCAGGCCAGGCGCAGCGCGGTGCCCTCGACGATGCTCTCCAGATACGGGGCTCCGCACTCGGCGGCCAGCCGGCGGCCCTCCAGCCGGTAGCGGCGGGCGGCCTCGTAGTGGCCCAGGCAGGTGGCCGCGTCCGCGATGTTGCCGCAGGCGCGGGCGACCTCGCGGCGCTCGGCGACGGTCGTGCACTGGCCCAGCAGCGCCTCGGCCTGCTCCCATGCGGTGGGCGCTCCTGTGGACAGCCGCAGGGAGAGGTGGTTGCCGCGCACGGCGATGCGCAGTGCGCCGTCCGCGCGGGCGGCGACCAGTTCCTCAGCCCGCTCGATCCACCGCTCGTGCACCTGGAGCGGCTGGTCGCCCCAGCTGGGCATGGCCAGTGCGGCCATGCCCCGGGCGGCGAGGGCGGGCCGCTCGTGCAGCTCGGCGACGGCCCTCGCGGTGTCGGCCCGTCCTTCCTGGTAGCGGCCCGCCTGGTTGTTGAGCAGCAGTCCGAGGTTGAGCCGGATCTCGCCGCGCAGCCCCTCGGGGAGGCCGGCGTCCCGCAGGACGCGCCGCAGCAGTCCGGTGGCCCGGCGGTGCGCCAGTCCGACGGCGGCCTCCGTGCTGAGCCGGGCCGCCAGCCGGCCGCGTTCCCGCGTCGGCAACCGGTCGTCGCACAGGAGTTCCTCCAGCAGTTCCACCACGAGCGCGGTGTCGCCCATGGCGTGCGCGGCGTCCACGGCCTGCTCGCAGTACCGGTACCAGGCGCTCCAGTCGCCGCACAGCCGGGCGTGGTAGGCCAGCCGCACCAGCGGCGGCGGGTCCCTGCGGGCCAGCGCGGTCAGCGCTTTTCGGTGCAGCAGGTGGCGGTCGGGGCCCGGCAGCGTGGAGTAGACCGCCTGCTGGGCGAGGGTGTGCCGGAAGCCGTACCGTCCGCCGTCCTCCTCGTGGAGCATGCCCGCCAGCAGGGCCTCACGCAGGGCGGCGCCCGCGGCGTGAGCGCGCCGTCCGGTCCGCGGCTGCCGGCCGAAGGCGCCCATCACGTCCGCGATGAGGTCCTCCTCGGCCGGTACGCGCACCACCGCCGCGGCGCGTACCGCGTCGGCGGCGGCGGCCGAGAGCTGCGCCATGCGGTCCGCTGTCGCCTCCAGGAGGAGTGCCGGGACCCGCATGTGCGCGAGCCCGTCCCAGTCAAGACGCTGCCCGCCGCGGGCGCCGGCCGACAGCACCCGCACCGTCTCCTCCAGCACGAAGGGGATGCCGGCTGTGGTGCGGTGCAGCTCGGCCGCCAGTTCCTCGGAGACGGGACGGCCGCCGGTCATGGCCGCCGTCAGCGCGGACACGGCCGCCGGATCCAGCGGGTGCAGGGGGATGCGCAGCTCGGTGGTGCCGGGCGGACAGCGGTGTGCCCGCCCCAACGGCAGCCCGCCGGCCGGCAGGTCCTCGCGCCGGTAGCTGAGCACGAGCGACAGCCCGGGTGGCGGGGCGTCGACGAGGAACCGCAGCAGATCGCGCGTCCCGTCGTCCGCCCAGTGCACGTCCTCCACCACGACCACGGTGTCGCCGAGCGCCTCCAGCAGCGCGCGCACGGCGCGGAACAGCCGGTGCTGGGTGGCCCGGTGGTCGGCCGGCGGATCGGGGGCAGGCGGCAGGACGGCGGCCAGCTCGGGCATGTAGGCGCGCAGCGCGCCGCAGACGGGGTTGAGCCGGGAGGGCAGATCCTCGCCCAGCCCGCGCAACAGGTCGACGACCGGGCCGTAGGGGAACGGCTCGCGCAGCGGCAGACAGCTGCCCGCCAGGACCCGTCGGAGCGCCGCACCGGGACGCCCGGCGGCCTCGCGGAGCGCCTCGTGGAGGAGCCGGGTCTTGCCGATCCCGGCCTCCCCCTCGACGAAGACCACGGAGGGCGCGGTGGCGAGCGCCGCGCGCAGGGCGCCGAGTTCGTCCCCGCGGCCGACGAACCGGGAGGTCTGCGGGGATCTGAGAACCGCGTACGGCACGGGGCCACCTCCACCGCCTCGATCGGTCCAAAGCGACGAAACGCGCGGACCGCGTGGGCGTTCAGGATTCGGACATGGATCGGCGGTCAGCATCTTCCGTGTGTTGCGCGCCGACAACAAGCCCCACGAGCATCCGCGCACCGGGGGGCCGCCCCTCTCCGCCCGGCAGTTCTCCGCGCCCCGCGTGCACGTTTCGCCCTTTCCGAGGGGGTAACTCCCGGATCGAGACGGATGCCGGACGGCACGGCGGCAGAGGCGGGAGGCCCGTGTGAGCAGGGACCGGAAGGTACGCAAGGGCGACCGGGTGTCCTGGGCGAGCCACGGCAGCCGGGCGGTCGGAACGGTGAAGAAGAAGATCACCGGGCGGACGCGCGCGGCGGGACGCACGGTGGACGCCTCACCCGAGGAGCCGCAGTACGAGGTGGAGAGCGAGAAGTCAGGGCGGCGGGCGGTGCACAAGCCCGGTTCCCTGGGCAAGAGGGACAGTGACCGACCGTGAGGGTGGTGACGCATCGTGGCGGTCGCGGACGACACGGTGATCGCTGAGTTCAACGAGGCCGTGAACATGACCCCCGCCGAGCTGGAGCGCTGGCTGGAGCGCGACGCGTCGCGCCGGGTGGGGCAGAAGGACGGTGGCGGCGAGAGCACCGGGCACGCCTCGGGGCGGTACATCGTCGAGCTGCAGCGGAAGAACAAGGGCGACCTGACCGACGACGACGTGGCCCACATGCGCAAGGTGGTCGGCTACGTCCGCCGCCACCTCGCCCAGCGCCCCTCGGGAGACGTACGGGAGTCCCCGTGGCGCTACTCGCTGATGAACTGGGGCCACGACCCCTGCGGTGACGGCCGGAGCGGCGGGTGAACGGGCTGCCGACGCACAGCGACGTCGTGGTGGTGGGGGCGGGCCTGGCGGGCCTGGCGGTGGCACGGCGGCTGCGGGCGCGCGGGGTGGACGTCCTGGTCGTC
>NZ_JASKYT010000548.1:0-2650 GCF_041028275.1 Streptomyces sp. PU-14G | reverse complement strand
GCCGGGGGGCGGGGAGCCGGTCGGTGCTCCGGCTCGGCCGCTGTCGGGGGTTTCTCGCGAGCGCATGAGCACTCCGCCAGGATGAGCGCATGGGATTCCATGTCGACTCCGAGACCGGGCGGCTGCGCCGCGTCATCGTGCACCGCCCTGGCCTCGAACTGAAAAGGCTCACCCCCACGAACAAGGACGATCTGCTCTTCGACGACGTGCTGTGGGTGCGCCGCGCCCGGCAGGAGCACGACGCGTTCGCCGGAACGCTGCGTGAACTCGGCGTCGAGGTGCACCTCTTCGGTGAGCTGCTGGCCGAGGCGATGGAGGTGCCGGCGGCTCGCGCGTTCGTGCTGGACCGGGTCTTCGACGAACAGGAGTACGGGCCGCTGGCCGCCGGTCACCTGCGGGAGTCCTTCGACCGGATGCCGACACCCGAGCTGACCGAGGCGCTGATCGGGGGCATGACCAAGCGGGAGTACCTGGAGCGCTGCGCCGAGCCGTCCTCGGTCCGCTTCCACGTCATGGCAGCGGACGACTTCCTGCTCGCCCCGCTGCCCAACCACATCTTCACCCGCGACTCGTCGGCATGGGTCTACGACGGGGTCTGCATCAACGCCATGCGATGGCCCGCGCGGCAGCGGGAGACCGTCCACTTCGAGGCCGTCTACCGGCACCATCCGCTGTTCGCCGCCGCCGCGCAAGAGGACGGTTTCCACACCTGGGCGGGCGGCGGTTCGGGGCACCCCTCCCCTTCGACCATCGAGGGCGGCGACGTGCTCGTACTGGGGAACGGCGCCGTACTCGTCGGCATGAGCGAACGGACCACTCCGCAGGCCGTCGAGACGCTGGCTCGCGGGCTGTTCGCCCGGGGGTCGGCCCGCTCCATCGTGGCGCTGGACATGCCCAAGCGGCGGGCGTTCATGCATCTGGACACGGTGATGACGATGGTGGACGGGGAGACCTTCACCCAGTACGAGGGGCTGGGGATGCTCCGCTCGTACACGATCGAGCCGGGGACGCCGGGGTCCGCGGGCGGGCCGGAGCTGAAGGTCACCGACCACCCGCCGGAGCACATGCACCGCGCCGTCGCCGCCGCACTCGGACTGGACAGGATCCGGGTGCTCACCCCGACGCAGGACGTGCGGGCGGCGGAGCGGGAGCAGTGGGACGACGGGTGCAACGTGCTCGCCGTCGAGCCCGGTGTCGTCCTGGCGTACGACCGGAACGTCACCACCAACACCCATCTGCGGCAGGAGGGGATCGAGGTGGTGGAGATCCCCGGAGGCGAGCTGGGGCGCGGGCGCGGCGGGCCGCGGTGCATGAGCTGCCCGGTGGAGCGGGACGCGGTGTGAGCCCGCCCCCGGGCAGGCCGCATAGAGATTCTACATACCGTATACAATTCCAACCTCAGCAGTAGCGCGAACGAGGAGCGACATGGCAGCAGACCTGGCAGGCCGCCACTTCCTGAAGGAGCTGGACTTCACCCCGGAGGAGTTCCGGAGCCTGATCGGGCTCGCGGCCCAGCTCAAGGAGGCCAAGCGGGCCGGAACCGAGCGGGACGACCAGCGGCTGCGCGGACGCAACATCGCGCTGATCTTCGAGAAGTCCTCCACCCGCACGCGCTGCTCGTTCGAGGTCGCCGCGGCGGACCAGGGCGCACACACCACCTACCTCGACCCGTCCGGCTCCCACCTGGGCAAGAAGGAGTCGGTCAAGGACACGGCGCGCGTTCTCGGACGGATGTACGACGGGATCCAGTACCGCGGCAGCGGTCAGGAGATCGTCGAGGAGCTGGCCGCACACGCCGGGGTGCCCGTCTACAACGGACTCACCGACGAGTGGCACCCGACCCAGATGCTGGCGGACGCGCTGACGATGACCGAGCACGCGCCGCAGGGCCGCGGCCTGGGCGCTCTTTCGTACGCCTACCTGGGCGACGCCCGCAGCAACATGGGCAACTCCTACCTGGTGACGGGCGCACTGCTGGGCATGGACGTGCGGATCGTCGCGCCCAGGGCGCTGTGGCCCGAGGAGTCGGTGACGGCGCGGGCGCGGGCGCTGGCCGAGAGCACCGGGGCCCGGATCACGCTCACCGAGGAGGTCGAGGAGGGCGTGCGGGGCGCGGACTTCCTCACCACCGACGTGTGGGTCTCGATGGGCGAGCCCCCGCAGGTGTGGGACGAGCGGATCGCACTCCTGCGCCCCTACGCGGTGACCATGGACGTGCTGCGGGCGACGGGCAACCCCGCCGTGCGCTTCCTACACTGCCTGCCCGCCTTCCACGACCTGGGGACGGCGGTGGCCCGGGAGATCCACGAGCGCCACGGGCTGACCTCGCTGGAGGTCACCGACGAGGTCTTCGAGTCCGCGCACTCGGTCGTCTTCGACGAGGCCGAGAACCGGATGCACACGATCAAGGCCGTGCTGGTGGCGACCCTGGGATGAGGCGGCGCCGCGCGCGGCCCTGTGTGCATAGTCATACGCATAAATGCGGGGCCATGCATAAACGGCCGTTACGATGGAACCAGCTCGAAGGGTCCGGGCCATCCGCCCGGGCCCTTCTGTTGTGAACGTCCCCCCGTGCACCCACCCCGTGCACACCCCCAACGGCCGTTTATGCATGGCCCCGCATTTATGCGTATGACTATGCACACAGGGC
>NZ_JASKYT010000547.1:0-3082 GCF_041028275.1 Streptomyces sp. PU-14G | reverse complement strand
GTACTGGGGAAGGCCGGCCCCGCCCGGGGGCCCGGCCTTCCCCAGTACGATCACGGCCATGCCGTCGAGCGAACACCCCGGAACGCCGCCCGACCGGGAAAACGGCGCACAGGATCGCTTGGGGAAGCTAGAATGGAAGATTTCACCGGGAAGCCGGGAAGCCGGGAAGCCGGGAAGCCGGGAAGCCGGGAAGCCGGGAAGCCGGGAAGCCGGGAAGCCGGGAAGCCGGGTTGTGGCACGGATGTGCTCTTCGTGGTCCGGACGGCCACGACGTTGCACCGGTTGCTGGACGCCGCTCCGGCGCTCGCGGGCGACCGCCGTATACGCCCGTACGTGACGCTGGTCCCCGGGTCGGAGTTCGACGCGGACGCACTGGCCGCGCTGGAAGGTCTGCGGGCGCTGCAACTGCCGTGGGAGGAGGCGCGGCGGCGGCCGTTCGCACTCGTACTGGCGGCTTCGGCGCGGGGCGCCCTGCACCTGTTGCGCGGACCGCTGGCCCTGCTGCCGCACGGGGCGGGTTTCAGCAAGCGGATGCCTGCCCGGTCCCGCGACGACCCGTCACGGCAAGCGGAGAAGGACCCGGCGAACGGCCTGCACCCCGAGCAGTTGCTGCGCCCTGACGGGAGGCCCCTCGCCGCGCTGAAGTGGCGGACTCGACGGGGAGCTGCACCGGTGGGTCCGCGGGCTCCCCGGGTGCCGCATAGGTGTGGTGATGCACCGCCCCGATACTGGCGGCCTGCACCACCGCACCCGCGCTGACCTGCCCGTCCACGGTGTTGTGCGTCTGCTCGCTCACACTCCAACTCTAGGGCTCCTGCGGCGTGCTGGGCAGGCCACGCGTCAGGGGATGCGACGGTGGACGTTCTCCTTCGTGGACGGCCCCGGAGGCGCCTGCGCGATCCATGGGCCCTCGCTCGAGGGGTCGACGACGCCTTCCTCCAGCCAGGTGTAGGAGCCGTCGAGGACTTCGCGGACGACCTTGCGGTCGAGGTCGTCGGTGTTGGTCCACAGACGGTCGAACAGTTCGTCGACGCGGATGCGGGACTGGCGGCAGAACGCGTCCGCGAGCTGATACGCGGCCTGCCCGTCGGTGCCGCCGGTGCCGTCGCGCCGCAGCTTCTCCGCGCGGACGCAGGCGGCGCTCATCGCGAACAGCTCGGCTCCGATGTCCACGATCCGGCCGAGGAAGCCCTGCTTGGTCTCCATCCGGCCCTGCCAGCGGGTCATCGCGTAGAAGGTGGAGCGGGCGAGCTTGCGCGCGGTGCGCTCGACGTGGCGCAGGTGCGGGGCGAGGGCGCCGAACTCGGCGTAGGCGCCGGGCAGCTGCCCCGAGCCCGCGACGAGGCGGGGCAGCCACTTGGCGTAGAAGGTGCCCGCTGTGACGGCCGCCTTGCGCTTGTCGGCCAACGTCTTGTCCGGGTCGATGAGATCGCCGGCGGCCGACAGGTGCGCGTCCACGGCCTCGCGGGCGATCAGCAGGTGCATGATCTCCGTCGAGCCCTCGAAGACGCGGTTGATGCGCAGGTCGCGCAGCAGCTGTTCGGCGGGGACGCCGCGTTCGCCGCGGGCGGCGAGGGACGCGGCGGTCTCGAAGCCGCGCCCGCCGCGGATCTGGACCAGCTCGTCGGCCATCTTCCAGGCCATTTCACTGCCGTAGAGCTTGGCGAGAGCGGCCTCGATGCGGATGTCGTTGCGCTCCTCGTCGGCCATCTGCGAGGACAGGTCGAGCACGGCCTCCAGCGCGAACGTCGTCGCGGCGATGAAGGCGATCTTGCCGCCGACGGCCTCGTGCTCGGCGACCGGCCTGCCCCACTGGACGCGTTCGCGGGACCACTGGCGGGCGATGCGCAGGCACCATTTGCCCGCGCCGACGCAGGTGGCGGGCAGGGAGAGGCGGCCGGTGTTGAGAGTGGTGAGCGCGATCTTGAGTCCCGCGCCCTCGGGGCCGATGCGGTTGGCCGCGGGGACGCGCACGCGGTGGAAGCGGGTGACGCCGTTCTCGATGCCGCGCAGTCCCATGAAGGCGTTGCGGTTCTCCACGGTGATGCCTTCGGAGTCGGCCTCGACGACGAAGGCGGTGATGCCGCCCTTGTGTCCTGCGGCGCGGCGCGGGTCGTCGGCGGCGGGCTCCGGCACGCGTGCCATGACGACGAGGAGGTCGGCGATCACGCCGTTGGTGGTCCACAGCTTCACCCCGTCGAGCAGGTAGTCTTCTCCGGCTCCGGCTCCGGCTCCGGCTCCGGCCCCGCCACCGCCACCGCCACCGGCCTCACCCGGGCCGGAGGAACCCCCGCTGACGGGCACGGCGGTGGTCGCCAGCCGTGCGGGGTCGGAGCCCACGTCGGGTTCGGTCAGCAGGAACGCGGAGATGTCGCTGCGGGCGCAGCGCGGCAGGAAGGCGTCCTTCTGTTCCTGGCTGCCGAACATCTTCACGGGCTGCGGTACGCCGATGGACTGGTGCGCGGACAGCAGGGCGCCCACGGCCGGGCTGGCGGAGCTGACCAGGGCGAGTGCCTTGTTGTAGTACACCTGGGTCAGTCCGAGGCCGCCGTACTCGGTGCCGGCCTTCATGCCGAGCGCCCCGAGCTCCTTCAGACCGGTGATCACCTCGTCCGGAATCCTGGACTCACGTTCGATCAGCGGCCCGTCGACCGTCGTCTCGACGAAGTCGCGCAGCCTGGCCAGGAACTCCTCGCCCCGCGCGACGTCCTCGGCCGCCGGTTCCGGGTGCGGGTGGAGGAGATCGAGGCGGAAGCGGCCGAGGAACAGTTCCTTAGCGAAGCTGGGCTTGCGCCAGTCCTTCTCCCGGGCCGCCTCGGCGACTTCGCGGGCTTCGCGTTCGGAGACGGTCATCTCGCTCACCTCAGGAGGGTGTGGGAGGCGGGTTCGCGGTACGTGACGGGTGGTGGTGCCCGGCAGGCGCCCTGTGGACGGCCGCTGCCAGGTGCTGCTCGGTCGTGTGTACCCGATTCGTTCCGCCCCTACCAGACACCGCGCGCACAGACCCCGACGAAGCCGGCTCGCCCGCCTGTCCCGCCCTGCTCGCCGCCCTCCCGCGGCCGGCCGGGGCCGCGCGCGGACC
>NZ_JASKYT010000546.1:0-3745 GCF_041028275.1 Streptomyces sp. PU-14G | reverse complement strand
GMGKGCGCCGGGGCCAGAGGAGGGAGGCCGGGCACCGGCGCAGGCCGCGCGGCCGGTCGGGCCTGGTCCGGTCGGCTCAGGCGGCGGCCTGCGGCTCCTTCTCGCGGGGCGCGGGCAGTACCGCGAACAGCACCGCGGCCAGCAGCACCGTCGCGGCCCAGCCCAGGCCGTTCCTGCCGATCCAGGTGTCGACCAGCGGGCCCGCGAACCACTCGCACTTGGTGAAGCCGAGCCCGAGCAGCAGGGCGACGCCCCAGGCCGTCATGGCCTGCCAGCAGAAGCCGCCGACGTACCAGTAGCGGCTGGTGCGCGAGGTGTCGAGCAGTCCGGCCGCGTCGTAGCGGACGGTCTTGTGCCGGCGGCGCAGCATGTCCACGGCGTAGACGCCGACCCAGGCGGAGAAGGAGACGGCCAGCAGCGAGAGGAAGGAGATGAACGAGCCGTAGAAGCTCTTGGCCACGAGCATCAGCAGCAGCCCGCCGACGAGGCTGATCACGGCGTTGATCGAGACGGCCCAGGCGCGGGGCAGCTTGACGCCCATGGTCTGCGCGGTGAACCCCGCCGAGTACATCGAGAGGCTGTTGATGAGCACCATGCCGATCAGGGCGATGATCAGGTAGGGCACGGCCAGCCAGCCGGGCAGGGCCTCGCCGAGGAAGGAGACGGGGTCGTTCGTCTTGGCCAGCGCGGGGTCCTTGAACGACATCACGCCGCCCATCAGCACCATCGGCACCAGCACGAGCAGCGCGCCCGAGAGGGTGGTACCGAAGATCTTGCGGCCCTGTGCGCTGTGCGGCAGGTAGCGCGCGAAGTCGGGCCCTGTGGGGATCCAGCTGATGCCGCCCGCCGCGATGGTGCCGATGCCCGCGACGAACATGGCCGTGCCGCCCGCCGGGCGCGAGAAGACCTCGCTCCAGTCGATGGTGGTCACCAGGTAGGCCAGGACGAGGACGGTGAAGACCCCGAACAGGTAGGTCGACCAGGTGTTGCAGATGTTGAGGACCTTGCGGCCCATGCCGCTGACGAGGAACGTCACGCCGACGAACACGAGCAGGGTGACGACGATGAGCGGGGTGCTGCTCTCGATGCCGAACAGCAGCCGCAGCACGGTGAGCACGGCGTAGGCGCCCGTGACCGCGTTGATCGTCTCCCAGCCGAAGCGCGCGACCCACAGGATCATGCCGGGGAAGTAGTTGCCCCGTACGCCGAAGGTCGCCCGGGAGAGCATGGCGCCGGGCGCGCCGCCCCACTTGCCGGAGACGGACAGCAGCCCGACCAGGCCGAAGGAGACGGCTCCCGCGATGGCGGCTGCGAGGAGCACCTGGAAGAAGTTGAGGCCGTTGAAGACGACCAGTCCGGCGCCCATGGTGAGCAGCAGGACGCTGATGTTGGCGGCAACCCAGGTGGGGAACAGTTCGCGGACCCGGCCGCGCCGCTCGTGGTCGGGTACGGGCTCGATGCCACGGGTCTCGACGGTTTCGTCGACGGCCGCGGCGGTCGCCGGGGCGAAAGCGGAGGGGTCGGCCGAGGGGGCCGAAGGGGGCGCCGTAGCGGCGCCGTCGGCGCCGGCTACGCCGGGACGAACTGCCATGGGATGGGGCTCCGTGCGTGGTTCTCTGGTGCGACGTGCGTCATTGCAGGGTCCTGACCAGGACGTGACGGGACTCTACGCGCGTTGCATTGCGCCCTCTATCGTACAGAACCACACGATCGACCCCCTGCACTTCGGAGGATCCTCCAAAGAGGAGGGGGCTGCACCGGAGCGCGGGCCGGGCACCGGAAGCGGAACGACGGCCACACCGGGCGGCGGCCTCCCGGGGCGCCGACCCTCGGGGCGGCTGCCCCCGGGGCGCCGGCCCTCGGAGCGGCTGCCCTCGGGGCGCCGGCCCGTCAGGGCACCGGCACCAGCACCACCGAACACGCCGCGTGCTGGAGGACCGCGTTGACCACCGGACCCACCTGGAGGCCGAGGCGGCGGTTCTCCCGCCGCACACCCAGCACGATCCGCTCCGCGCCGTCGCTCAGCCTGATCAGGTTCTCGGCCGCCGCGCCCTGGTGCTGCGCGGTGTGCACCTCCACGTCCCCGTAGCGCTGCCGGAACGGCTGGACGGCCTCCGCCAGGAACTTCTCCGCGCGCTTCGTCTCCTCCGGCGGCTCCTTCGGCGACAGCTTCAGCGACACCCCGGGCAGCGTCGGATAGTTCCAGGAGTGCACCACCCACAGCGTCGACCCGTCGCGCTGCGCCGACTGGAAGGCGAACTCGACCGGCTCGGTGGCTCCGGCCCACTTCAGCCCGACCACCGTGTCACCGACCCGGGCGGTGCCGGGCTCGGGCACCTCTCCGCGCACCACCATCAGCGGCCCGGCGGCGTGCGCCGCGAGCCGCAGCCCCACCGAGCCGAGCAGCAGGCCGCGGAAGCCGCCGCGCCCCCTGGTGCCCACCACCGTGAGGTCGGCCGTGCGGCTCGCCCGCACCAGCGCGTCGACCGCCGGCTCGCGCACCCCCGCAGGAGTGACGGTCAGTCCTGGCGCGCGCTTGCGGGCCCGCTCGGCGGCGGCGTCGGCCACCTCCTGCCCTGCCCGGCGCATGCGCTCCGTGTCGGAGTCGGTCTCGGGTACGACGCTGCGCCGCGGCGGCGCACCGCCGCACAGCACCTCCAGCTCGGCGCCGCGGCGGACGGCCTCGTCGGCGGCCCGGTCCAGCGCGCGGAGGGAGTGCGGGGAACCGTCCACACCGACCACCACGCGGCCGGTCGAGGGGGCGGGCGCCTCGGCGGGGCGCTCGTTGGTCTGCGACATGGCCTTCTTCTCCTCGCGTCCTCGAACGTCCTCGCGTCAGGGGCGGGTACCCCGCCAGTGTCGGTCACACGGCGCGTTTGCGGGAGAAGGCGCGGCACATCCGAAACGGCGGGGCGGGCCCGGTTCTCCGGCAGGCGGAGGGCCGGGCCCGCGTCCTCAGGGCACCACCGCCGCGCGGCCGTTGACCTTGCCCTCGTACAGGAGTGCGTAGGCGCGGGGCGCCTCGTCCAGGGGGTACCGCGCGACGTGGCTGCCGAGCACCCATGGCGGGCCGGGGCCGGACGGGCAGCTCTCCAACGCGCTGGCACTGGTGGGGCCTTCATGCGGGCTCCTGGCTCGCGGCTGATGGCGCCTGACCGCCGGCCGGCTGGCCGCTGGCCGCCGGTCGGTGCGGTCGAGGCGGTCGGTGCGGTCGGCACCTCGACTCTCCGGCGTGCTCCGCGGCGGCCGACCGGCGGGGGTGCCGTGGCCGGCCGCCGCGGAGTGGCAGTTCAGGTCGCGACCTGTCCTGACTGCCGGCCGCCCCCGCCTGGTCCACGCCGCGCCGCGTGCGTGCCGCGTGCGTGCCGCGCGTGGGCTCAGCTCCACTACAGCAGCGCGCCACGGCTGCCGCAAAGGGAACGCGGACCCCTGGCCGGCCCCCGGCCCCCGGGCCGGCCCCGGATCCCTGGCCGATCCCGGACCCCCTGGCCGGCTCCGGACCCCTGGCCGGCCCCGGCCCGCGCGCACGGCCCATCGACGCCTCCACCCAGGAGACCGGGTCACTTATTTAACTCAGTAACGTTTCCTGTTACGCCCGCCCGCGCAGCGGGCACCACGCCACTCGACGCGCTGGAGGCCCACCCCCTCGCCGGCCTCGACCCCCGGGACCCGGTCACCGGCCTGTGCGACGACCCGGACGTGCTCACCTTCCACCGGCTGCTGTACCGCACGCCGAGCCTGGTGG
>NZ_JASKYT010000545.1:0-2798 GCF_041028275.1 Streptomyces sp. PU-14G | reverse complement strand
GGGCTGGGGGCTCGGGGCTACTTCTTCGACTTGGCTTCGCCGCCGCCGCCACCGCCGCTGTCGTCGGTCGACAGCGCCGCGATGAACGCCTCCTGCGGCACCTCCACCCGGCCGACGACCTTCATCCGCTTCTTGCCCTCCTTCTGCTTCTCCAGCAGCTTCCGCTTCCGCGAGATGTCACCGCCGTAGCACTTGGCCAGCACGTCCTTGCGGATCGCACGGATGGTCTCGCGGGCGATGATGCGAGCACCGACGGCCGCCTGGATGGGCACCTCGAACTGCTGGCGCGGGATCAGCTCGCGCAGCTTGTTGGCCATCCGGGTGCCGTAGGAGTACGCCTTGTCCTTGTGGACGATCGCGGAGAACGCGTCCACCTTGTCACCCTGGAGGAGGATGTCGACCTTCACCAGATCGGCCGTCTGCTCGCCGGTCGGCTCGTAGTCGAGGGAGGCGTAACCACGGGTGCGGGACTTCAGCGCGTCGAAGAAGTCGAAGACGATCTCCGCCAGCGGCAGCGTGTAGCGCAGCTCGACGCGGTCCTCCGACAGGTAGTCCATGCCCTGCAGGCTGCCGCGCCGCGACTGGCACAGCTCCATGATCGCGCCGATGAACTCGCTGGGCGCGATGAGCGTGGCCCGTACGATCGGCTCGTGCACCGTGGCGGTCTTCCCGGTGGGGAACTCGCTGGGGTTGGTCACCACGTGCTCGGTGCCGTCCTCCATCTCCACCCGGTAGACCACGTTGGGCGCCGTGGCGATCAGGTCGAGCCCGAACTCGCGCTCCAGCCGCTCCCGGATCACCTCCAGGTGCAGCAGGCCCAGGAAGCCCACACGGAAGCCGAAGCCCAGCGCCGCCGAGCTCTCCGGCTCGTAGGTGAGCGCGGCGTCGTTGAGCAGCAGCTTGTCCAGCGCCTCGCGCAGCTCCGGATAATCGGAGCCGTCCAGCGGATACAGCCCCGAGAACACCATCGGCTTCGGGTCCTTGTAGCCCGGCAGCGGCTCCTCGGCACCCTTGGACTGCTGGGTGACCGTGTCACCCACCTTCGACTGGCGCACGTCCTTCACGCCGGTGATCAGGTAGCCGACCTCGCCCACGCCCAGCCCGTCGGCGGGCGTCATCTCCGGCGAGTTCGCGCCGATCTCCAGCAGCTCGTGCGTGGCGCCTGTCGACATCATGCGGATGCGCTCACGCTTACTGAGCAGCCCGTCGACGACCTTGATGTACGTCACCACGCCGCGGTACGCGTCGTAGACCGAGTCGAAGATCATCGCGCGGGCGGGGGCGTCCGCCACACCCGTCGGCGGGGTGACCTGACGGACGACCTCGTCCAGCAGCTCCTCGACACCCTCGCCCGTCTTCGCCGAGACCTTCAGCACGTCCTCAGGATCGCAGCCGATGAGGTGCGCCAGCTCCGCCGCGAACTTCTCGGGCTGCGCGGCGGGCAGGTCGATCTTGTTGAGCACGGGAATGATCGTGAGGTCGTGCTCCATCGCCAGATACAGGTTGGCGAGGGTCTGCGCCTCGATGCCCTGCGCGGCGTCCACCAGCAGGATGCACCCCTCGCACGCCGCCAGGGAGCGGGAGACCTCGTAGGTGAAGTCGACGTGCCCCGGGGTGTCGATCATGTTGAGCACATGCGGGGTGCCCAGATCGTCCGTGGGCGCCCAGGGCATCCGCACGGCCTGGGACTTGATCGTGATGCCCCGCTCGCGCTCGATGTCCATGCGGTCGAGGTACTGCGCGCGCATCTGCCTCTTGTCCACGACGCCGGTCAGCTGAAGCATCCGGTCGGCAAGCGTGGACTTGCCGTGGTCGATGTGCGCGATGATGCAGAAGTTACGGATCAGCGCCGGGTCGGTACGGCTCGGCTCCGGCGCGTTCGTTGGGGTCGCGGGCACGCAGTGTCCTGTCGGGTCTGGCCTGTCGGGATCTTCGGGCTGGTTCTCGTCTTCAGGCAGGGTTCGTCTTCGGCTGGGTCCGCGGGATTCGCGCGGGGTGTGTCCCACACCATGGTCCCATGCGCGCGGGGCGCCGACCGGATTGGGAGGGGCAGGTGCCCGGCTGGTAGCCTGGGCGACTGTGCCTTATGGCACTGATGCGGTGCCCCACGGCACCGGCGTTGGAAACTCCGAACCGCAAAGGCTCTTTCGTGGCGAACATCAAGTCCCAGATCAAGCGGATCAAGACGAACGAGAAGGCGCGGCAGCGCAACAAGGCCGTCAAGTCCGAGCTGAAGACCGCGATCCGTCGCACCCGCGAGGCCGTCGCCGCCGGTGACGCCGCCAAGGCGACCGAGGCGCAGAAGCAGGCGGCCCGCAAGCTCGACAAGGCCGTCAGCAAGGGCGTGCTGCACAAGAACAACGCCGCCAACAAGAAGGCGGCGCTGGCCAAGCACGTCTCCACCGTCAACGGCTGACCCCTCCTTCTCAGCTCGACGGGGCACAGCCGCATCCGGCTCGGGCGTCGTGAGGCGGGCCCTCTCTCATCCGCCGTACGTCCGAACCACCGCTTGAGACAGCGCGCCGCACGCGGCCTGCGTTCGCCACGCGGGTGCGGCGCACCACACAGCACATCACGGAAGACCCCGTTCCTTCCCTCTTCCCCAGGGCACGAACGGGGTCTTTCGCGTGCCCGGCCCCCGGCCACTGCCCTGTGTCGCTGCGCTCTGCCTGTGTCGCTGCGCTCTGCAGTAGCAAGGAGAGCCCTCACATCCGACGTGGGTGGGCGGGCGCCCGAGGGAAGCGTGCGGGAGCGGGGGCCTCATCCGCCGTACGTCCGAACCACCGCTTGAGACAGCG
>NZ_JASKYT010000544.1:0-3273 GCF_041028275.1 Streptomyces sp. PU-14G | reverse complement strand
GGCCGTCGGGATCGGAGTGGTCCAGAGGGGCGTCGAGGGTGTGGTCGGTGCAGACGAGACCGTCGTGGCGGTAGGTGACCGGCACGTGGGGAGGGGGCGGTTTCCCCTCCCCACGTGCGGGACGAGGCGGGGCGTGGCGGTCAGTACCCCGCGACACCGAGTTCGGCGCAGATGCGGACCAGCTCGGGGTGCACGTAGCGGCCGTCCTTCTCGATGGCTTCGCCGTCCAGGTAGAGGGAGGGGCCCAGCACACTGCCGTCGGTGTGCGCCGCGGCGACCCACGGCTCGCCGCCGATCCAGGCGCCCTTGGTGCCGATGCCCAGCTCCACGCAGCCGAAGACCCGCTCGTCCTCGACGATGCGGCCGGTGGGGGCCGGCACACCGGGGTTGAAGCCCAGCGACCAGT
The DNA here is from genome assembly GCF_041028275.1 of Streptomyces sp. PU-14G. Classification (NCBI taxonomy): domain Bacteria; kingdom Bacillati; phylum Actinomycetota; class Actinomycetes; order Kitasatosporales; family Streptomycetaceae; genus Streptomyces; species Streptomyces sp. PU-14G. Next base: position 2,867 of record NZ_JASKYT010000544.1, on the reverse strand, counting down.
GCGCCACGCGGAACATGTTCGGGTCGTCCCACGACTCCATCCAGCGGCGGAACGTCTCGGCGTCCTGCCCGCCCTCGATGGCGGTGACGACGCCGTTCTCGACGGTGCAGCGGACCGGGGAGCGCAGCAGCCCCAGCTCGTCCGGCGGCCACAGCGCGCCGTCGAAGACCAGTGTGCCGTTCTGCGTCTCCTCCAGCGGGTTCCAGGAGATCTGCCCGGAGAGCATGACGGTCTCACCCGGCTTCTCGGCGGGCTTGCCGCGCAGGTTGATCGGCCTCGTCCCGTTGCGCCCGGTGATGTCGGTGCCGTTCGCGGAGGTGATGCGCACCTCGTCGGCGTCCTCCAGCAGCTTCACCAGCGCCTTGCCGAGCCGTATCACGCCGTCGAAGTCCGGGCGGCCCACGGTGGCGACGAGCATCTGCACGTCCATGGCGGTCAGGTTGGTGTAGCGGCAGCCGTTCTTCATGGCGGTGCGGAAGGCGTCGGAGTGCATGAGGTAGGAGACGGCGAACTCGACCCACACGTCGGCGTCCGCGATGGCCCCGGCGACCGGCCGGGGCGGCTCCATAGACGATCCCGGCAGCGTCTCGTACCAGACGATGACGGGGTGCGCGCCGGCGGCGGCGACCGCGTGCGCTGTGGCGTCGACGACCCGGCGGTCGCTGCTGGTGTCGCCGGTGAGCACCACGTGCTCGCCCGGCTTGACCAGCATGACCTGCTCGACCAGCTTGCGGGCGGCGAGCGCGAGTTCGAAGCCGAGGTACTCGGCGCGTGGTTCGAGACGGCTGTGCATTTCCATGGGGGTTCTCCTGATGCGTTGTGCGTCGTGCGTCGTGCGTCGTGCGTTGCGCGTTGCGCGTTGTGCGTTGCGCGTCGTGCATGGTGTGTCGGGCCGCGGCGCGTGGCGGCGGACGGACGGCAGGGGGCGGCCGGGCGCGAGGAGCGCACCGCGGCGCGCGGAAGAGCGTCACGCGAGGAGTCACCCGGCCTTGATGATCTGAGCCGAGTCCCCGAGAGAGCTGCCGGCGATGAGCCCGGCACCGACGAGGTTGAGCTCCGCGTCGGCCTGCTCACCGCGCAGCCGCCGGTAGACCACGCGCACCGCGAGTCCGGCCAGGACCAGCCAGCACGCGTGCGGGGTGAGGATGAGCAGTCCCGTCGCCAGCATGACGCCCATCTGCCGTCGCGTACCGCCCAGCAGTTGGATCAGCGCGCCGGGGATCGCCCACAGCAGCATGGTGCGCAGCGCGTCGCCGTCGCTGAGACCGTGCCGGACGGTGTCGGCGTAGACCTTCGCCACGGGCGGGATCAGCCCCTGCCGGAAGTAGGACTGCCACAGCACGGCCACCACGGCCAGGGCCACGGCGAAGCCGACCAGCGCGGCACGGAACTGCTCCCGCCTGCCCGCCCGCTCCCACGGGTCCCAGGGGCGATGGTCACGGCGCAGCAGCCACCCCGCCTTCAGGTCGTACCCCATGTCGGCGAAGGCGGGCCCGGTGGCCGAGACATACCCGACCAGCAGCGCCAACGGTACGGAGGGGATGCCGATGACCAGGCCCAGAATGAGGAAGATCAGCGTGACGGCGAAGGACGGGAACCATCCGGACTGCATCGCGGCCAGCCCCACGATCAGCTCGTGCACCAGCGCGGCCAGCGCGGCGAACAGCGCCCAGCCGACCAGCGCGGGCACGCTCATCTCGCCCAGCAGCCCACCGGCCAGCGCGAGGAGGACCGCGCCCGCCGTGAACAGCCCGTAGCCGCGCAGCAGGGCGCGCCGCAGCGCCGCCTCGTCCACCACGGGCGACGAGGGCCCAGCGGCCTGACCGAGCCCGGCCCTTTGACCAGATCCGGGGGCTTGTCCGGGCCCGGGAGTTCGACCAGACCCGGGGGCTTGGCCGGGCTGAGGGGCCTGGCCGGGTCCGGGCGGCTGCGATGCGGTCGCCGTGCCGGGCGCCTGAGCGCTCGCGCGCCTGCCCCCGCGCCGCGTCAGGACGGCCACCGCCTGGCCCAGCGCGACGAGTCCGGCGCCGACCATGACCCCGTGCGGCACGTAACCGGCTCCCAGGTCGGTGCCGAACAGCTGGGGTCCGAACTCGCGAAGCCCCAGCCCGACGCCGAACATCAGCAGCGCCCAGATGTTCCCGAGGAAGGCGACACCGGCGGCCGAGAGCGGCAGGTGGAAGAGGGTGCCGACCAGTCCGACGACCGTGCCGCCGGCGAGCACCGCCGCGCGCTTGCCTCCCTTGTCCCCGGCCTCGATGGTCTCGGCGGCGGCGACTCCGGGAGGCCAGGGGCCCTCGGCGGGCAGCAGCCGGGAGCCGAAGGAGCGGTAGAGCACCCAGGCGTCGATGAGCAGCCCGATGAACGAGCCCGCCAGCATCGGCCAGACCAGGTCCTCGCGCCCGAAGACGTAGGGCACGGCCGCCGAGGTCAGCAACGCGTTCGCGGCAGCGAACGTGGCGGCCGAGATGGCGCTCTGGGCGAGGTTTTGCCGGTGCACGGACCGCATCCGGCGCAGCACCGTCAGCGGTATGCGCCCGATCAGCATGGCGATGAGGGCGCCGACGACCGCCGTGTTCGCGGAGATGCCGAGCTTGGCGACGAGGTCGATCCCGATGACGGCACCCACGGCCGACAGCACGACCAACACGATGAGCAGGAACGGTTCGGTCGCTCTCGGATGGGAGGGGGGCGCGCCGCCGGGCGGCGTGGCGGTGGCGTCCGTGTCCGGTGAGACGGAAGAAGGCATGGCGGACCTCGCGAGGGCAGGGCAGGGCGGAGCCCGCAGCGGCGCGAGGCGCGCCACTGCCAGGCCGTGACGGAATGAGCCGTTGGCGGGGGAGGGGAGGACGGCTGCGACGAGGAGG
>NZ_JASKYT010000543.1:0-3002 GCF_041028275.1 Streptomyces sp. PU-14G | reverse complement strand
GCCCGTCCCCGACCCCGTCCCGTCACCGGCCGACGGCTCGCCGGAGCCCGACATCGGGGGGCCGGACGGCCGGCCGCCGGTGCTCCCGTCGCCCGGTGCGGTGCCGCCGCCCCCGGTGCCGCCGCGCTCGGCGCCGCCCCGGCCTTCCCCGGCGCCCGCGAAACCCTTCTGCTCGGCCTCCCGGCCGCCCTCGCCGTCGCGGTCACCGCGCCGGGCGCCGCTGCCGCTCTTGTCCGCGCCGTCGCCGTCGCCGTCGCCCTCGCCGGGGAGCGGCACCATCCGTACCTTGCCGTCCCCGCGTCCGGCCTTTGAGTCCTCCCCGCTCCCGTCGGAGGGGTCGCCGGCGCCCACCGCCACGTACTCGTCGTCACCGCTGCCGCCGCACCCCCCGAGCAGAGGCGCGCCCAGACAGACGAGAGCCGCCGAGGCGGCTATCCGACCACCCCGGCGGCTCCGAGTCCCGCCGCCGCTCTTCCGCCGTCCCTGACTTCCGCGGGCGGCCTGACTCTTCCGGCTCTGCCGGCTCCACTGCCCTCGCATGGCGCCAGTGTCACTGACGACCCGTCAGATGTGAAGTCTCCGTCTGCCCGTATTCGTTCGCGTGCCCGTACACGTCCGCATGCTCGGCTCCTTGTCTCCGCTCGGTCCCGCGTCTCTGCCCGGTCCCGTGTCTTCGTCCGGTCCCGTGTCTTTACTCGGTCCCGTGTCTTCGCTCGGCTTCGTATGCCTGCTCGCCTGTGTGTCCCCCGCTGCACCCGGCCCCCCGATCGCCTCGACGATGTCAGTCTTCCGCGATCAGCCCTTCGCGCAACTGTGCGAGTGTCCGGGTCAGCAGCCTGGAGACGTGCATCTGGGAGATCCCGACCTCCTCACCGATCTGGGACTGCGTCATGTTCGCGAAGAACCGCAGCATGATGATCTGACGCTCGCGCGGCGGCAGTTTGGCCAGCAGCGGCTTGAGGGACTCGCGGTACTCCACGCCCTCCAGCGCGGTGTCCTCGTAACCGAGCCGGTCCGCCAGCGATCCCTCGCCGCCGTCCTCCTCCAGCGCGGGAGAGTCGAGCGACGAGGCGGTGTAGGCGTTGCCGACGGCCAGCCCGTCGACCACGTCCTCCTCCGAGACGCCCAGGCAGGTGGCCAGTTCGGTGACGGTCGGGGAGCGGTCGAGGGTCTGCGACAGCTCGTCGCTCGCCTTCGTCAGCGCCAACCGCAGCTCCTGGAGGCGGCGCGGCACCCGCACCGACCACGAGGTGTCGCGGAAGAAGCGCTTGATCTCCCCGACGACGGTGGGCATCGCGAACGTCGGGAACTCCACGCCCCGTTCGCAGTCGAACCGGTCGATCGCCTTGATCAGTCCGATGGTGCCGACCTGGACGATGTCCTCCATCGGCTCGTTGCGGCTGCGGAAGCGCGCCGCCGCGTACCGCACGAGCGGCAGGTTGAGCTCGATGAGCGTGTCCCGCACGTACATCCGCTCGGCGGTCGGGTCCGTACCCGGGGACTCGGCAGCCGCCTTGTCGAGCGCGGCCAGGCGCAGGAAGAGCGAGCGGGAGAGCGTGCGCGTGTCGAGCCCTTCGCCGGACACCGCGGCGACCCCCGCGAGCTCGCCGGCCGTCGTGCCAGGGCCGTCCGGGCCGTCCGGCCTCTCCGCTCCGTCCGCCAGGTCGCCCGTCAGGTCGGCCGCCAGGTCGGCGCCGCCCGGCAGCCCGGCACCCTCTGCCAGTTCGGCGCCTGGCTCTGTGACGGGCTCCTCGACGAGGGCGTGAGGGAGGACGTACCCCCTCGGCCCGTCAGGTGCCCCCGGGGCCGGAGCCGGGGACGTGTTCTCGGTGAGCACCTTGGAGCTGCCCAGTTCTACGGACATGCCACCCCCTTGAGGTCGCGGACGGGTCGCTGCGGCGCCCTCGGCTGGAAGAGGCACCTCCCCCTCCATACCGGGACCGCCGCCGCGGCAAACGCAGCTCTTGCAGAATGTCACAAGTAGGCAACGCGACGTAGCCTCATGTCGATAAAACTGCACAGCTGGGAGCGGTGGGGCGGAAGTTGAGGTCGCTCGATCCGGTTACGCGTCGATTCGATTTGCGGCCCGCAGCCGGGCGAAGCTGCGCGAGAGCAGCCGCGAGACGTGCATCTGCGAGACGCCCAGCTCGGCGCTGATCTGCGACTGCGTCAGGTTCCGGTAGTACCGCAACAGCAGGATCCGCTGCTCGCGTTCGGGCAGCTGTACGAGCAGGTGGCGGACGAGATCGCGGTGTTCGACGCCGTCGAGCTCCGGGTCCTCGTAGCCGAGCCGGTCCAGCAGCCCCGGCATCCCGTCCTCACGCTCCTGGGCGGCCTCCAGCGACGTCGCCCGGTATGCCCGCCCGGCCTCGATGCAGGCGAGCACCTCCTCCTCGGAGATCTTCAACCGCTCGGCGATCTCCGCGGTGGTGGGCGACCGCCCGTGCAGCGTCGTCAGATCCTCCGTGGCGCCGCTGACCTGCACCCACATCTCGTGCAGTCGCCGCGGCACATGCACGGTGCGGACGTTGTCGCGGAAGTAGCGGCGGATCTCGCCCACGATCGTCGGCATCGCGAACGTGGGGAACTGCACGCCACGCCCGGCGTCGAACCGGTCGATCGCGTTGATCAGCCCGATCGTGCCGACCTGGACGACGTCCTCCATCGGCTCGTTCCGGCTGCGGAAGCGCGCCGCGACATACCGGACGAGCGGCAGGTTGGCCTCGATCAGCGCCGCCCTGATGCGCTCGTGCTCGGCCGTGCCCGACTCGTGCCGGGAAAGTTGTTCGAAGAGGGACTGCGTCAGCGCCCGGGTCCGCGCGGCCCGCTCCCGCTGTGCCTCGGCGGGCGTGCGCGGTGTCTCGGACGGGGCGTCCGAAGAGGCGGCGGCTGCCGAGACGGCGGCTGCCGAGGAGGCGGACCCTGATGCGGCGGTTCCCGTCGAGCCGGACCCCGCGAAGGCGGTTCCCGTGGAGGCGGACGGGACGGCGGCCGGCGTGGAG
>NZ_JASKYT010000542.1:0-3327 GCF_041028275.1 Streptomyces sp. PU-14G | reverse complement strand
CCCGTCTCCTCCGTCTCCCCCGTCACCTCGCCTTCTTCCGCGGTCTCAGGCCCACGGACCGCCTCGGTCTCTTCCGCCGTCTCAGGCCCACGGGCCGCCTCGGCCTCTTCCGCCGTCTCAGGACCACGAGCCGCCTCGGCCTCGCCCGTCACCTCGGCCTTTTCCGTCCCCTCGGCCTCTCCCGTCGAGGAGGCGTGCACCCAGCCGGACGAGGAGTGCGCGGCCCCGCGCGCCGCCCCGGCGTGGGCCCACTCCGCCGGGGGCAGGGAGCGGCCGAGCTCTCCGCCCCACCCCGCAGCCCCGCTCCCCTGCGCGCCTCTGGTGCCTCCCGCCTCCCTGAGTCCGTGTCCCGCGTCCTGGGTCCATGACGTTCCAGACGGTACGCAGCAGCCCCCGCACCGGGGCCGCGGCCCTCCCCCTCCTCCAGGCATCTGAACCTTTCACTCCTTTTCCGCTTTTCCCAGCTTTTCCCTGCTTTCTTCTTCCCTCCTGCCGCTGCGCCCCTTGCCGTGGCCGCGGCATGCCTGTTGGAGATCCCTGTGACGCGTTCCCTGCGCGTGAGGGCGTTGTGCGCACTCGCCGTACTCGCTCTCTCCGTGTTCATCGCCGCCACCGTGCCGGTCCGCCTCGGACTCGACCTGAGGGGCGGCACCCAGATCGTCCTGGAAACCCGCTCCACCCCCACGACGGACGCCGACAGCGAGGCGACCGACCGCACCGTGGAGGTGCTGCGCGGCCGTATCGACGCCCTCGGCGTCACCGAACCCACGCTCACCCGGTCCGGGGACAACCGGATCATCGTCGAACTGCCCGGAGTGCAGGACCCCGAGAAGGCGACCGAGGTGCTGGGCCGTACCGCCCAGCTGACCTTCCACGAGGTGCTCGGCGCCGCCGGGAAGACCGACAAGGGTGCGCAGACCGACAAGGACCGCGGCCCCCACCGCGAGCGGGTGCTCAAGGACGACTCGGGCGACCCGCTGCGCCTGGCCGCCGCCTCACTGACCGGAGAGGACGTCAAGAAGGCCGACGCCCGCATCGACCAGCAGCGCGGCACGGGGTGGCACGTCACCATCGACTTCGAGGGCAAGGGCCGCGACGGGTGGGCCCGGTTGACCGGTCAGGCGGCCTGCCAACCGCCCGGCGATCCCGCGCGCCGGGTGGCGATCGTCCTCGACGACAAGGTCATCTCCTCGCCCCAGGTCGACCCTTCGGTCACCTGCCGTACCGGCATCACCGGCGGTTCCACCGAGATCACGGGACGCTTCAGCCACGAGGAGGCGCGCGAGTTGGCCCTCCTCGTCAACGGCGGAGCCCTGCCCGTGCCGGTCGAGACCGTCGAACAGCGCACCGTCGGCCCCACCCTGGGCGCGGACGCCATCGAAGCCAGTGCCTGGGCCGCCGTCGTCGGCACCGGGCTGACCGCCCTGTTCGTCGTCGCCGTCTACCGGCTCATGGGGGCGCTGGCCGTCGTGGCGCTGGCCTGCTACGGCCTGCTGTCCTACGCCGCGCTCGCCGCCCTCGGCGCCACCTTGACCCTGCCGGGACTGGCCGGGTTCGTCCTGGCGATCGGCATGGCCGTGGACGCCAACGTCCTCGTGTTCGAACGAGCCAGGGAGGAGTACACGGCCCGTCGCAGTCCCAGCACCCGGACCTGTCTCGCGGCCGGCTTCCGCAACGCGTTCAGCGCGATCGCCGACTCCAACATCACCACCCTCATCGCCGCGGCCCTGCTGTTCTTCCTCGCCTCCGGGCCGGTGCGCGGTTTCGGAGTCACGCTGGGCATCGGCGTCCTCGCCTCCATGTTCAGCGCCCTGGTGATCACGCGGGTACTCGCCGAGTTCGCGGCCTCGCGCCGCGCGGTGCGGCAGCGCCCCCGGATGTCGGGCCTCGCGGGGGCCGGAGCGGTGCGGGCCCGGCTGCTGCGCCGCGACCCGCACCTGATGCGCCACCCGCGGCGCTGGCTGGCCGCGTCCGCAGTCGCCGTCCTGCTGGCCACCTCGGGCATCGCCGTCCGGGGTCTGGATCTCGGCGTCGAGTTCACCGGAGGACGCCTCATCGAGTACACCACCACGGAGTCCGTCGACCCGGACCGGGCGCGGGCCGCCCTCGCGGATGCCGGCTTCCCGCGCGCGGTCGTCCAGTCCTCCGGGGACGACAACCTCACGGTGCGCACCGACGAGTTGACGGGCGCCGAGGAGGACCGGGTCACCGAGACGGTGAGCGGCCTGGCGGGGCAGGCGGAGAAACTGCGCGACGAGGTGGTCGGGCCCAGTATCGGTGAGGAGCTGCGCCGAGGAGCGCTGATCGCCCTGACGGTGGCCCTGGGCTCGCAACTCCTCTACCTCGCGGCACGCTTCCGCTGGCTGCTCGGTTCGGCCGCGGTGGTCGCCATGGCGCACGACGTCCTCGTTCTCGTCGGGATCTTCGCCTGGCTGGGCAAACCACTCGACGGGGTGTTCCTGGCCGCTCTCCTCACCGTCATCGGTTACTCCGTCAACGACTCCATCGTCGTCTTCGACCGGCTCAGGGAACTGGGCCGGGGCCGCCGCACCGCGCCCTTCCCCGACCTGGCGAACCAAGCGGTCCTGCAAACGCTGCCCCGCACCGTCAACACGGGTCTCGGCGCGGTGTTCATCCTCTCCGCGCTGGCCGTCCTGGGCGGCGACTCCCTCACCGACTTCGCCCTGGCGCTGCTCATCGGGATCGTGGTCGGCACCTGGTCGTCCGTCTTCACCGCCACGCCCCTGGCGGTGACACTCACCGGCGGCACCGGGAAGAGGTCCCGTTCAGCCAAACCGGCGCGGCGCTCCTGAGGCCGCCCGCCGCCCCCGCACCGCGCTCTCCCGCCCCGGCGGGCGAAAGAGCGCGGTGCGGCGGGTTCTGCCGGTCTCTCACACCTCCAGATGCGCCTCGATCCGGCGCAACTGGTGCCGTGCCATGGCGAGGTTGGCCTTGCCCGCGTCCAGGGCGATGTAGAGGAACAGCCCGTTGCCGCTCTTGGCTCTCAGCAGGCGGATCAGGTGGTACTGCGTGCCGAGAGTGATCAGGATGTCCTCTATCTCGTCCTGGAGGCCGAGGTGTTCCATCGTGCGCAGCTTGGCCCGCACGACGTCCGTGTTCCCGGCGGCGGCGACCTCCAGGTCGAAGTCCTTGCCGCCGCCGGCGGTTCCCAGGGCCATGCCGCTGGTGTAGTCGACCAGGGCAACCCCGATCGCGCCGTCGATGCTGCCCAGCGCTTCCTTGAGGGAGGCTTCGGTGTCGGCCATGACGCTGTACTGCCTTTCGTCGGGTGCTGTGGTGAGCGGGGGGCGTGGTGAGCAGGGGGCG
>NZ_JASKYT010000541.1:0-3621 GCF_041028275.1 Streptomyces sp. PU-14G | reverse complement strand
GGAGCCGCCACCGGCGCCCCGGCCGCCGGTGGCGGCTCCGCCGTCGGCGGGAGGGCGGTAGCCGTCGGCGGGAACGTGGCACCCGGCGGCGGGAGCGTGGCACCCGGCGGCCCGGACGGGGACGCGGCCTCGGGCGCCGCCGGTGCGGTGGGAGCGGGAGCGGGCGCGGGCGCGTGTGCGAGCGCGGCTGCGGCTGCCGGTGCGGAGTCCGCCGTCCTGGACCCGGACCGCGCGTGCCTGCGCCCTCGGCTGTACTGGTTCAACGCGGCCCTCACGGTGGCGCTCCTCGTCCTGCTGATCGCCCAGCTGCTGCCGATCCCGGTGCTGTTCCTGCTGGGCGCTGCGCTCGCGCTGACGGTGAACTTCCGCGACATGGCCGACCAGAAGGCCCGGATCGCCGCCCACGCCGAGAACGTGCTCAACGTCTCCGGCATGGTCTTCGCGGCGGCCGTCTTCACCGGCGTCCTCACCGGCACGGGCATGGTGGACGAGATGGCCCGCTCCGTGGTCGGGGCCGTCCCCGACGCGCTCGGGCCGCACATGGCGCTGGTCACGGGCGTCCTCAGCATCCCGTTCACGTACCTGATGTCGAACGACGGCTTCTACTTCGGCATCGTCCCGATCCTCTCCGAGGCGGGGGCCGCGCACGGGGTGAGCTCGCTGGAGATCGCCCGCGCCTCGCTCGTCGGCCAGCCGCTGCACATGTCCAGCCCGCTGGTGCCGGCCGTGTACGTGCTGGTGGGGATGGCGAAGGTCGAGTTCGGCGAGCACACGCGGTTCACGATCAAGTGGGCCGTGCTCACGTCGCTGTCCGTACTGGCGGCCGGGTTCCTGTTCGGCATCCTCTAGGGGCCCCGCAGGGCCTCTCGCCCGCGCCCCCGGTTCCTCTACTCTGCCTGGCAGTACATGAACGGAACCCATGATTCCGGTCGGCTGCGGGCACAGACCGGCACGTACGACGCACAGCGCGACGGAGAGGAGGCGACGTGCCCATGCGTATCAGGCCGCCGCGTATCAGGCCGCCGCGCCGCGTCTTCTCCCACGTGCTGACCGCACAGCTCGCCCTCGTCGTCGGCGTGACCGCGCTGGTCAGCGGGTTGTTCCTGGCGCCGCTCGGCGACCAGCTCGACCGCCAGGCGATGCGCCGCGCCCTCGCCATCGCCCAGACCACCGCCGCCAGGCCCCACCTCGCGGCCGAGCTGGCCGCCCGCCGGGAAGCCGGACGCACGCCCTCCCCCGACGGCCCGCTCCAGGCCGAGGCGGAGCGCGTCCGCCGCTCCACCGGCGCCGAGTACGTCGTCGTGCTGGACCGGCGCGGCACCCGCTGGTCCCACCCCTCGCGCTCGGCGGTCGGACACCACGTCTCCACCGACCCCGGGCAGGTGCTCCGCGGCCGGGAGGTGACGCAGATCGACGTGGGCACCCTCGGCCGCTCCGCGCGGGGCAAGGCTCCGCTGCGGGACGCAGACGGGCACGTCGTCGGAGCCGTCTCCGTCGGCATCGACTACGCCAACGTCCGCGAGGGGCTGCTGGCGGCCGTCCCCGGGCTGCTGACATACGCGGGCGGTGCGCTGGCCGCCGGCGCGCTCGCCGCCTACCTCCTCGCCCGCAGGCTGCGCCGCCGCACCCACGCCCTCGCCTTCTCCGACATCTCGGCGCTGCTGGCCGAACGGGAAGCGATGCTGCACGGCCTCGCGGAAGGCGTCGTCGCGCTCGACGCCGACGGGCGTATCCGGCTGGTCAACGACGAGGCCCAGCGACTCCTCGGCCTCGGCCCCGACGCCCTCGGACACCCGGTCACCGAAGCGCTCGGCGCCGCACCGGGCCGGGCGGGCGGCGAGCCGCCGGAGCGCGGCGGCCGTACGGCGGACGTGCTGGCCGGGCGGGTGACAGGGCGCGACCTGGTGACCGTCTGCGGAAACCGCGTCCTGGTCGCCAACCGGATGCCCACGGCGGACGGCGGCGCCGTCGCCACCCTCCGCGACCGCACCGAACTGCTGCGCCTCGGCCGTGAACTGGAGGGCACCCGCGGCCTCCTCGACGCGCTCCGCGCCCAGGACCACGAGCACGCCAACCGCCTGCACACCCTCCTCGGCCTGCTGGAGCTGGAGCTGTACGAGGAGGCCGCGCGGTTCGTCACCGACGCGCTCGGCGTGCACCGTGCCACCGCCGAGCAGGTCACCGAGCGGGTGCACGACCCGCTGCTGTCCGCGCTGCTGGTGGGTAAGGCGGCGGTCGCCGCCGAGCGCGGCGTCGCCCTGCGCCTCGCCCCCGCCTCCCACCTCCCCGACCGCCTGGTCGACCCGGGCGGCCTGGTCACCGTCGTCGGCAACCTGGTGGACAACGCGCTCGACGCGGCGTCCGGCGGTGCGGAACCGGCCGTCGAGGTGGAGGTGTGCGCGGAAGACCGCACGGTCCTGCTGGCCGTACGGGACACGGGGCCCGGCGTTCCCGCCGCACGGCGGCACCTGGTGTTCGAGGAAGGCTGGTCGACGAAGTCCGAGTCCGCGGACACGCACCCGCCCGACTCCGGAGCCCACCGGGGCCTCGGCCTGGCCCTGGTACGCCGGTTCGCCGAGAGGGCCGGCGGCAGCGTACGGGTCGGCGCCGCGCCCGGCGGCGGTGCCGAGTTCCGCGTCGTCCTGCCGGAGGCACTGGCGGAAACTCTCCCGGACGACGAGGACGAGACCGACCACGAGCCTCCGCGCGGCGGGGGCGGCGAGCCCGACGGCCCTCGCGCATCCGCGGCGCAGGGAGGGGCGCGGCCATGACGGGTGCAGCGGGCGAGAGCGCCGCCACCGGCGCGGGCGAGGTCATCGACGTCCTCGTCGTGGACGACGACCCGAACGTCGCCCGCATCAACGCCGCTTACGTCGAGAGGGTCTCAGGATTCCGCGTCAGCGGCACCGCGCACAGCGCCGCGGACGCGCTGCTCTTCCTGCGCCGCCACCCCGTCGACCTGGTGCTGCTGGACCACTACCTGCCGGACGAGTCGGGGCTTGCGCTGCTGCACCGCCTGCACGGGGCCGGCGTCGAGCCGGAAGTCATCATGGTGACGGCGGCCCGCGACACCGCGACCGTCCGCGCGGCCCAGCGCCAAGGGGCGCTCCAGTACGTCGTGAAGCCCTTCACCTTCGCCCACCTGCGCGGCAAGCTCGACAGCTACGCGGCGCTGCGCCATGAGCTCGCCACGGCGCCGGTGGCCGAGGCCACGCAGGAGACGGTGGACCGCATCTTCGGCGCGGCGGCCGTCCCCGGCGACGGCGCCGAAACCCTCCCCAAGGGGCATTCGGTGCTCACCGCCGACCTCGTGCGCGGCGTCATGCACGCCGCCCGCGGGCCCCTTTCGGCGCAGGAGGTCGCCGAGCGCGCGGGTCTGAGCCGCCAGACGGCGCAGCGCTACCTGAAGCTGCTGGAGGGCGCGGGTCTGGTCCGCCGCCGCCTCAAGCACGGCGAGACGGGCCGCCCGGTCCACCTCTACCGCTGGTCCGGCCCTGCGGCCTGAGCCCACCGCTTCCGCGCACCGGCGCGGTGATCGGAGCGGACCGCCTCACCCGTGGTCGTGGCTCGCTTTGAGGGAGTCGATGAAGGCGCCCCAGGCGGGGGAGGGGAGTAGGAGGG
>NZ_JASKYT010000540.1:0-3937 GCF_041028275.1 Streptomyces sp. PU-14G | reverse complement strand
CAGTTGGGGGGCGGAGCCGCCCCAACGCCCGGCCGGCGAGGCCCGGGGGTATGGGGGCGGAGCCCCCATCCACGGCCGAGGGCACCCTCACGAAAGAAGGGGAAGACCATGTCGGGCAGGGGCGAAGCCCCGAAAAGGGGGCACAGGGGCAACAGCCCCAGCCAAAAAACTCACAACACGGGCAGCGACTTGCGGAGCTCGAACGCAGTGACCTCAGACCGATACTCCTCCCACTCCTGCTTCTTGTTCCGCAAAAAGAAATCAAACACGTGCTCCCCCAACGTCTGAGCGACCAGCTCACTCCGCTCCATGGCACTGATGGCCTCGCCAAGATTCTGCGGCAGCGGCTCGATCCCCATGGCGCGCCGCTCCGCGTCGGAGAGCGCCCACACGTCGTCGTCGGCCCCGGCGGGCAGCCCGTAGTCCTCCTCGATGCCCTTGAGCCCGGCGGCGAGCAGCACCGCGTAGGCGAGGTAGGGGTTGGCTCCGGAGTCCAACGACCGCATCTCGACGCGGGTCGACCCCGTCTTGCCGGGCTTGTACATGGGCACGCGCACCAGCGCGGAACGGTTGTTGTGACCCCAGCAGATGTAGGAGGGCGACTCCCCGCCCTCCCCCGCCGTCCGGTTCGCTCCGCCCCAGATGCGCTTGTAGGAGTTGACCCACTGGTTGGTGACGGCGGAGATCTCGCCGGCGTGCTTGAGGAGGCCCGCGATGAAGGAGCGGCCGACCTTGGAGAGCTGGTATTCGGCGCCGGACTCATAGAAGGCGTTGCGGTCGCCTTCGAAGAGGGAGAGGTGGGTGTGCATGCCGGAGCCGGGGTATTCGGAGAACGGCTTGGGCATGAAGGTGGCCTGGACGCCCTGCTCCAGTGCGACCTGTTTCATCACAAGGCGGAAGGTCATGATGTTGTCCGCGGTGGACAGGGCGTCGGCGTAGCGCAGGTCGATCTCCTGCTGTCCCGGTGCTCCCTCGTGGTGGGAGAATTCGACGGAGATGCCCATGGACTCCAGCATGGTGATGGCCTGGCGGCGGAAGTCCATGCCGACGTTCTGCGGGGTGTGGTCGAAGTAGCCCGAGGAGTCGGCGGGGACGGGCCGGGTGCCGTCGACGGGCTTCTCCTTGAGCAGGTAGAACTCGATCTCGGGGTGGGTGTAGAAGGTGAATCCGAGGTCGGAGGCCTTGGCGAGGGCGCGTTTGAGGACGTAGCGGGGGTCGGCGTAGGAGGGTGAGCCGTCCGGCATGAGGATGTCGCAGAACATCCGGGCGGTCCCGGGGGCCTCGGCGCGCCACGGCAGTATCTGGAAGGTGCCGGGGTCGGGCTTGGCGATCATGTCGGATTCGTAGACGCGTGCGAAGCCCTCGATGGCCGAACCGTCGAAGCCCATCCCCTCGTCGAACGCCTGCTCCAGCTCGGCGGGCGCGACCGCGACGGATTTCAGGAATCCCAGGACGTCGGTGAACCAGAGGCGGACGAACCGGATGTCCCGCTCCTCCAGCGTGCGGAGCACGAACTCCTGCTGCTTGTCCATCGGCAATCACCCATCCTCGCTGGTCCGGTCAGCCTCCCCGGTCCGTGTGGCCGAGGCTGCGTCGGTGACACCTCCTAGCGTCCCGCCGCACAGTTTCCCGCAGGTTGCGCACGTGTTGACGGTGTCCCACGCCCATTGCACCAGACACCGGCGCCCCGGGCCGCCGCCGCGTCGCGTCCCGGTCGGTCCGCGCGCCGGAGACGCTCAGGCGGCGGGCTCCTCGCGCCACGCGGCGAGCAGTCGGCGGTAGGCGTCGGTCGCCGCGTGGAGCTTGTCCACCGAGCAGGTCTCGTCGGTGGTGTGGGCCTGTTCGGGGTCGCCGGGACCGTGCAGGAGCACCGCCGGTGAGCCGAGCTTCCCGGCGAGCACGGACGCGTCGGTGAAGTAGGTGGCGTAGTCCGCCACCGGCACCTGCCCGCCACGGCCGTCACGGCCATCACGGCCACCACGGCCACCACGGCCACCGGCGTCACCGGCGTCACCGGCGCCACCGACGCCGCCCGCACCCGCTGCCGTGCCGTGCAGCGCGGCGGCGAGCCGTCGGACGAGTGGGCCGGCCGGGTCGGTGGCGATACTGGGCAGGTCGAGGAGACGTTCGATGCGGGTGCCGGGTGCGGCGAGCGCGCCGACCTTCGCGAGCGCGTCCTCGGTGCCGAAGCCGGGAACGGTGCGGATGTCGAGGTCGAGTTCCGCGCGGTCGGGCACGAGATTGGGCTGCACTCCGGCGCGGAACGCGCCGGGGTTGACGGTGACCGGGCCGTGCGTGGGGCTGACGGGCCAGGCGTCGTGCGTGTGCAGACGGGTCGCGGTGGCGGCGAGCGCGACCAGCGCGTTCTCGCCCAGCTCAGGGCGGGAGCCGTGGGCGCTGCGCCCGTGCGCGGTGAGCCGCAGCCACAGGGCGCCCTTGTGCCCGAGGACGAGCCGGTTGCCGGTGGGTTCGGCCACCAGCAGCGCGGGGCTGGGCGCCAGGTCCGTCAGGTGCCGCGCCCCGTCGCAGCCGGTCTCCTCACCGAAGGTGAACACGAGCTGGAGCGCGGCGGCCCGCGCCCCGGCGTGCCCGGCCCCCTCCGGGGTCCCGGCCCCGGCCACATGGTCGAGTGTCCCGGCCCCGGCCACGTGGTCGAGAGCGGCGCAGACGAGGGCGGCGACCCCGGCCTTCATGTCGCTGCTGCCCCGCCCCCGCAGCCGGTCGCCGTGCACCTGGCCGCTGAGCGGGTCGAAGGACCAGCCGGCGGGGTCGGCGGGCACCGTGTCCAGGTGCCCGGTCAGGGTGAGCGGGGTGCCCGTTCCGTACCGGGCGACGAGGTTGGCCCGGCCCGGCTCCGGTTCCTCGAGGCGCACGGCGAAACCGGCGTCCTCCAGCAGCGTGGCGAGCAGCGTCGCGGCGGGCTTCTCGTTGCCGCCCCGGGTGTCCAGGGTGATCAGGTGCCGGGCGAGCGCGAGCGGGTCGCGGGGCGAGTCGGCGGAGAGGGGGGGGGGGGCCCGGCCGGGTGTCGGGCATGCGGAGCTCCCTTAATCGGTACGGGGGCGGGTGCCGCGGCGGGGCGGCCGTCAGGCGCCGGGCGCCGTGGCCGAGCCGCGGATGACCAGGTGCAGCGGGAAGACACGGGTGACGCGCTCCCCCGCCCGGTTCTCGACCCTGGCCTGGACGAGGTCGAGCGCGGAGCGGGCGAGGTCGGCGACGGGCTGCTGGAGGGTGGTGAGCTTGGGCCGCAGCCACTCGCCGACGCGGATGCCGTCGCAGCCGACGACGGACAGGTCCTCGGGGATGCGCAGCCCGTGCAGTTCGGCGGCCGAGAGCATGCCGACGGCGACGATGTCGCTGCCCGCGAAGACGGCAGTGGGCGGTGCGGCGGCTCCGGTCAGGTACGGGAAGGTGCTGGCGCCGAACTGCTCGGTGTAGGGGCCGTGCAGGATGAGGGACTCGTCCACGGGCAGGTCCGCGTGCTCCATCGCGTCGCGGAAGCCGCGCAGCCGGTCGCGGCTGGTGGACAGCTCCGGCGGGCCGGCGACGTGCGCGATGCGGCGGTGGCCGAGCTGAGCGAGGTAGGCGGTGGCCTGGTAGGCGCCGCCGTAGTTGTCCACGGAGATGGCGTCGGCCTGCGAGGTGTCGGCGATCTCCTCGTCCAGGACGACGACGGGCAGCCCGCCGCTGATGGCCTTGACGAGCCGGGGATTGCGGCGGTGGATGCCGACGTAGATCATGCCGTCCACCGCGTCGGTGCGCGCGACGAGTTCGCTCAGACCGGCCTCGCGGCGGGATTGCCGGCCGGTGACCCCGACGACGAGCGAGACCCCGCCGGCGGCGGCCGTGGCGGCGATCTCCTCGGCCAGTTCGGCGAAGAACGGGTTGACGAGGTCGGGCACGATCAGTGCGATGACGGGGCTCTCGGCGGGGGCGGGGG
>NZ_JASKYT010000054.1:0-32747 GCF_041028275.1 Streptomyces sp. PU-14G | reverse complement strand
CCTGAGCACCCCGCGGCCACCCGAGCGCGCCCACTCAGGCGAGCCCGCGCAAGGGTCGCCCGCGCCCCTGCCCCGCACCGGCGTGGAGGCCGTTGCCCGCGCCCGGGCCGAGGCGCGCCCGAGAGCCGAGGCGTACCTGGACGCGTACTTCGGCAGCCGCGTCGAGATCAGCGGCGACCGGTGCGGCGGGGTGGACCCCGGTGTCCGGTGCGGGTTCGGGCTGCACGAGGGCCGGTCCATCGCCTACGCGGCACAGTGCGGCACCCCCACCCGGCCCGCCGGATACCGCACGGCCGCCCGCCTCATCCGCCTGGCCTCCCGCCTCGGCGTCCCCGTCCTCACCCTCATCGACACCCCCGGCGCGGCCAACGGGCACGACGACGAGCGGGCGGGGACCGGACCGGCGCTCGCGGAGGTGTTCGGCGCTCTCGCGGAGGCCGCTGTTCCGGTCACCTCCCTCCTGATCGGCGAGGGCGGCTCAGGCGGCGCCCTCGCCCTGGCCGCGCCGGGCCGGCTGTGGGTGACCGGCGACAGCTACTTCTCCGTCATCGCGCCCGAACCGGCCGCCGCCATCCTCAAACGCACCCCCGACCGGGTGCCGGAGACGGCCGAGGCCCTGCGCCTGCGCCCGCAGGACGCCGTGGACCTCGGAGTGGCACGCGGCATCGCCCAGGCGCCCCCCGGACCGTGAAGGCCCGCTTGCCCTGTTGCCCACCCGTCCTGTTGCCCGGTTGCCCTGTTGGCCCGTGGCCCGTCGGTCGGTTGGCCCGTGGCCCGATGCCCCGTCGGCCGTTTTCGCGTACAGGCACGGGCGTTCCCGTCGTCTCGCCCATCCCGACTCCCGTTCGCCTCCCGCGCCTCGGCGGCGTCCGCCGCGGGTGCCGGGCCGCGTCGGCGGGGACCGGGCATACAGTTCCGCTGATGTCAGCGGAAGAAGCGCTGGGACGGCTGGACGCGGCAGCAGGAGCGGAAGCAGGAGGGGCGGGGCGTGGACGCGGCACAGGACGCGGACGGCAGAGGCAGGGACGGCCGCCTGCGGCGCGCGCGGCTGTCCGGCACCGCGGCGCCGGCGGCCGGGACGCTGCTGCTGGAGCAGCCGGGTGCCGTGCAGGAGGTCTGCCTCACTGCCAGGCGGCACGGGGCCGTCTGACGGGCGCCCCGGGCGCGCCGCAGTCCCGGTCGTTCCACCGTCCGGGCCGCACCGGTTCGTCGTCTGGGACCATGGAGGGTGACACCCGCTCCACGGCGACCGCCAGCAGCGAACCGGAAGCGAAGGACGCGCCATGACGGAACGCAAGCCCCCAGGAGTCGACTTCGAGACGTGGGCCGACCGGCAGATCCGGGAGGCGGAGGAGCGCGGCGAGTTCGCGAACCTGCCCGGTGCCGGGAAGCCACTGGCCGGCATCGACGCGCCCTACACCGAGCAGTGGTGGGTCGAGCGCAAGATGCGCGACGAGAACCTCTCCTACCTGCCGCCGTCTCTCGCGCTGCGCAAGGAGGCCCAGGAGGCCCGCGAACGGGCTGCCGAGGCCCGGTCCGAGGCGGAGGTCCGCGCGATCCTCACGGAGATCAACGCCAAGATCGACGCAGCCGTCCGCGTGCCCCTGGAAGGCCCGCCGCACCGTCTGGTGCCCTTCGACGTCGAGAGCGCGGTGCGTCAGTGGCGCACCGCGCGCGGCCGGACAGCGTAGGGGCGGCCGGTCACAGGTCGATGACCGTGTCGCTCGCAGGCAGGGCGCTGCACAGCAGGGCCGTGCCGGGGTCGGGCGGCAGGGCGGGCGGCGAGGGGTAGACCACGCGTCCGTCGCGCAGCGGTTTGCTGCAGCTGCGGCAGGCGCCGGCCCGGCAGCCGGACGGGACGGTCAGCCCCTCGGACTCGGCGAGCTCGGCCAGCGTGCCGCTCTCCGGCCGCCACTTGGCCGTCCGTCCGGACGCGGCGAACCGGACGGTGAAGGGCCCCTCGGGAGGCTCCTCGGGTGCCGTGTCGCAGGCCCCGGGGGAGGCGAACACCTCCTGGTGGACGCGTTCGTCGGCCAGCCCCGCGGCCGTCAGCGCCTCTCGCGCGGTGGCGAGGAAGGACGCGGGGCCGCACAGGAAGGCCGTGCTCTCCGGGTCCGCGTCGTCCAGCACGGGCCGGCCCCGTGCGGCGTCGAGGCGTTCGGCGTCCCGCGCGGTGGCACGCGTCAGGTGCAGCCGCGCGTGGGCGTGGGGCAGCCGCGCGGCGAGGGCGCGGACCTCGGGCCACAGGGCGAGGTCGGCGGGGCCGCGCGCGGTGTGCACGACCTCGACGCGGCGGTCGGGCTGCTCGGCCGCACAGCCGTGCAGCAGCGCCGCGGTCTGGGTGATGCCGATGCCGGCGGAGGCCAGCAGCAGCGGCCTGGCGGTGTCGTCGTCCAGCACGGTGCGGCCGTGCGGCCCGGAGAGCGTCAGCAGGGTGCCGGGGTGGGCATGCCGGTGCAGATAAGGCGACATCCGCCCCGCCGGGTCGTGTTTGACGGTGATGCGCAGCCGCCCCGCGTCGTGCGCCGAGACGGTGTAGGCACGCCACACCGGCCCGCTCTCGGTGTGTGCGGTGACGAGGACGTGCTGGCCCGGCAGGGGCGCGGGGCGCTCTTCGGCCAGCGGGTCGGCCAGCCACAGGCTGAGCGCTGCGCTGCCGTGCCGGACGCGCTCCTCGACGCGGGCCCGCCGCGGCCACGCCGCGGGTTGCGGGCCTCCGTGCAGCGGGACAGGACGCCCGGGGGCGAGCAGCACCACGGGGTCCCCCTCGCGTACGGTGCCGGGCTCGACCACGCGGGCGCGCAGCCCGCAGTACAGGTGGCCGAAGCGGGTGGCCAGCTCCGCCGGGACGTTGAGGTCGCGGCGGGCGCGGCCGGGGTCGACGCAGGTCGCGGCGCAGCGGTTGATGGGGTGCAGCACCTCCAGCCGGGCGCCGCCGACGGCGATGCGGGCTCCGGGCAGGTCGAGTTCCGCCCAGGCGGGAAGGTCCGCCAGCCACAGGTTGGCGCGGAACCTGCGCGGGTCGACCGCGTGCCCGCTGACGTCGGAGAGGGCGTCGACGGAGGCCAGGTTGAGCAGCGAGACGGTGGCTTTGTCGTCCCAGTAGCCGTGCTCCGCGCGGTGCAGCTCCGCGCCGCCGAACCAGTCGGTGCGGGCGACGGCCCCCGGCGCGTGCGGGTCGAGAGGCACGGTGACGCTCGCGTACGTGGGGTGGGTGAGGGTCGCGGTGCCTGCCTCCTCGTCGATCCGCACGCGCCCTTCGGCGGGTCCTGGAGCGGCGGAGAGGGTGTGGAAGTGCCGGGTGGACGCCCAGGCGCCGCCCGCGGGAACGGGGCGCCGCGCGAACGCGAACATCCGGTCGCGGGGCACGCCTCCTCGGGCGGTGAGCCTGGCCTGGGGGACGTGGTGGCCGGGCAGCCCCTTGACGGGGTGCCGGGCGATACGGGCGATACGGGCGAGTTGCGACAACGGGCTGCACTCCCTGGGACCAGATCGTGGAGTGACCGGGTGCCCCTCCTCGCCAGTCCGTTCACCCAGGATCCGCTCCTGGGTCTCTCCTCCCTCGCCCCTTCCCGGGCGTGTCGCGTCGCCCCTCGCCCCTTCCGCTACCCGTCCGTCGTCACACCTCGCCCCGTGCCATGCCGACCAGCCGGTCGAGTACGGTTCCCCGGCTGACGCGCAGGGCGTCGTGCTCCCACGCGCTGGTCACCCAGGTGCGGACGTGGGGGACGGCGCGGGCGGTGGCCAGCGAGTGGTCGCGGTCGACGTACATGTCGTCGTGGTAGACGGCCGCGTACACGGGCACCTCGTTGGCCGCCAGCCGCTCGGTGTCGTACAGGTCGGGCCAGTCGCCGCGTTCGGCCAGCAGGTGCGCGGCCTCGGCCAGCGGCGCCAGCGCCGGGTCGAGGTCGAACATCCACGGGTAGATCATCTCGCCGGAGAACAGCACGGGGCCGTCCCCCTCCAGCGCGCGCTCCGCGTCGAAGGCGGGGAACTCGCCGCGGAGGCGTTGCGCCGCCCACCCGGTGCCCTGCGTGCTGACGGAGCGCTGGGCGTAGGCGGCCTCGTGCAACACGGCGAACAGCGGGTTCGCCGCGAGGGACACCTGCCCGTGCACGCCGGCGAGGAACGCGTCCGACAGCTCGGGCCCGCTCGCGCCGCGGATCCACGCGCTCTCCAGCAGGTAGTGCAGGACGTGTGAGCCGGAGCCCTGGCCCAGCAGCATGCCGAGGTACTGGAAGCGCTGCACCGTCAGCGGGCTTCCGTCCGGCAGCCGCACCTCGTGCTCTACCAGGTGCGCGGCGATCCGCCTGACCGCCTCGACGTCCTGCGGGTAGCGGGCGTAGTGGGCGGCGTTCTTGGCCGCCACCCGGGGGTAGGCGGCCCGGTAGACGTCGTCCGCGCTGACGCGCAACCCCGGCAGTCCGCCCGTCACGAACGCCTCGCGGATGCCGTGCGGGGCGCGCGAGAGGTAGGCCAGGGTGCAGAAGCCGCCGAAGCTCTGGCCGAGCGTGGACCAGCGCACGTCCTTGCCCAGCAGCCGCTCGCGCACCAGTTCGGCGTCGCGGACGATCGCGTCGGCGCGGAAGTGTGCCAGGTACGCGGCCTGCTGACGGGCCGTGCCGCGTGCCGCGAGGGACTGCCGGTTGGCGGGCGTGGAACGTCCTGTGCCGCGCTGGTCGAGCAGCAGTACCCGGTAGTGGCGCAGCGCCGCCGCCAGCCAGTCGGCCTGCCCGACAGGGCGCGGCGAGCCCGATCCCGGGCCTCCCTGGAGGAACAGCAGCCAGGGCAGCTCCTCGCGCTCGCGCCCCGCCGCGACGACCTCGCGCGCGTACACCTCGATCTGTTCGCCGTCCGGCCGGTCGTGGTCCAGCGGTACGGCGAAGACGTGGTCGGTCAGCACGGTGCCGGGGTGCCGCAGGGTGGCGGGCATTCCAGACCTCCTGGGGTGGACGGTGGGGTGGTTGCCCTCATTCGATCAGGTGCCGGGCGCGGCGGGGAGGGGGCGTCCTGCCCGCCGCGCCGCTCAGCGGCCGGCGGGCAGCGACTCCAGCGCCGTGCCGAGCGCCGCGGCGAAGCCGTCGCTGGTCTCCCGGTCCCGTACCGCCATCCGGAACCACTCGGTGCCCAGCCCGGGGAAGGTGTCGCCGCGCCGTACCGCGAACCCCAGCTCGCGCAGCCGTGCCCGTACGGTCAACGCCCGCGGGTGGCCGACGAGGAGGAACGGGCCCCGCGGGTCGGGAGTGGCCTCGCGGACGCCGGCGCTCCGCAGCCCGGCCAGCCGCTCGCGCAGGTGCGCGCGGTCCCGGGCGAACCGGTGCGCCGCCGCCTCCGCCTCGGCCAGCGCCTCCGGTGCGCTGCACGCCTGCGCGGCCGTCAGCGCGGGCGCCGAGACGGGCCACAGCGGTTGGTGCCGGGCCAGTGTCCGCACGGTGTCCGGGTCGCTGAGCACGTAGCCGACACGCAGTCCGGCCAGCCCCCACGTCTTGGTGAGGCTGCGCAGCACGACCGTGCGGCCCGGCAGCCCGTCCAGCAGCGGTACGAGCGACTCGCGCTCGCCCGGCACCGCGTCGACGAACGCCTCGTCGACGACCAGCGTGCGCCCAAGGCGGGCGAGGCGCGCCAGGTCGGCGGCGGGGTGCAGCACGGAGGTCGGGTTGGTCGGGTTGCCGACGACCACCAGGTCGGCCTCTTCGGGGACGTCCTCGGGCCGCAGCCGGAAGGCGCACTCGGGGCGCAGCAGCACCCGCCGCACCTGGTGCCCGGCGTCCCGCAGGGCGGCCTCAGGTTCGGTGAACTGCGGGTGCACCACCGTCGGGTGCCGCGCGGTCAGGGCGCGGGCCAGCAGGACGAACGCCTCCGCCGCGCCCGCCGTCAGCAGCACCTGTTCCTCCGCGAGCCCGTGCCGCGCGGCGACCGCCCGGCGCGCGGGTCCGCTGTCCGGGTAGGCGGCGAGGGAGCCCAGCGAGGCGGCCAGCCGCTCTTTCAGCCAGGCCGGGGGAGTGCCGGTACGGACGTTGACGGCGAGGTCTCTCAAGGCGGCGCCGTCGCCTCGCACCTCCGCGTCCCCGTGGTGGCGCAGCGTGGTGGCGGAAGGCGCGGGGCCGGCGTCCGCGCGGCCGGGGGCACCGTGCACGGTGGGCTCGCAGGCGCTCATCCGTCCCTCCCCGGCACGGCGATCGCCGCGAGCGCGGCGGTCGCCCGCGCGGGTCCGCCGCCGCGCGGCCGTGAGAGCGTCTTGGGCGTCAGCAGCACCGGGGCGCCGCCTCGGACGTGGGAGCCGTCGCCGCCGCCGCTGGCCAGCAGCGCCGCCGCCTCGGCGACGGAGGGGGTGCCCACGGCCGTACGGGAGAAGTCGGAGGGGTGCGGCACCCGGACGCGGGCCAGGGCGCGCGCGTCGTAGGCGAGCAGCGGCAGCCCCGCCGCGCGGGCGGCGGCCAGCAGTCCGGGCTCCTCCGCGCGGGCCTGCACGGTCGCCAGCGCCGCCACGTCACCCTCCGTCAGCCCGGCGGCGGCCAGGACGCCCCGCACCAGGTCCAGCACCTCCTCGGCCGCCACTCCCGCGCAGGTGCCCACGCCGACGGTGAGGAGCCTCGGACCCGCGCCTGCGCCCGTGGCAGCGCCGCCGCCCCGGGGCGGTCCCAGCGGGTTCACGCGGCGCTCCCGGCTTCCTGCCGCCGCGCGCACGCGGCCGTGAACCGGCCCGCCAATCCGGGCGAGGACGC
This sequence comes from Streptomyces sp. PU-14G, assembly GCF_041028275.1. Taxonomy (NCBI): domain Bacteria; kingdom Bacillati; phylum Actinomycetota; class Actinomycetes; order Kitasatosporales; family Streptomycetaceae; genus Streptomyces; species Streptomyces sp. PU-14G. The sequence continues at coordinate 26,022 of NZ_JASKYT010000054.1, read as the reverse complement.
CCAGTGCACGTGCAGGTAGGAGGCGTGCACCTGGCCCTGGACGAAGCCTTCGGTACGCCGCTGGGGCCGCACCAGCCCCCAGGCGGGCACCGTGCCGGCGCCGGGGACCAGCTCGGTGCGGTGGAACTCGTGGCCGCGTACCCGGGTGCCCGCCTCGGCGAGGGCGCTGTCGGCCACGGCGACCGCTTCGCGGTAGCCCAGTGTGAGCCGCTCCGCCATGCGTCCTCGCGCGTCCAGTACCCCGCACATGGGTTTGCCGTCCAGCTCCCGCGCCAGGTACAGCAGCCCGGCGCACTCGGCCGCGACAGGTCCTGCGAAGGCCGCGACCTGTGTGCGCAGGGATCGGTTTTCGGACAACTCGGGTGCGTACACCTCGGGGAAGCCGCCGCCGACGACGAGACCCGCCGTCCCGTGCGGCAGCGCCTCGTCGCGCAGCGGGTCGAAGCCGACGACCTCGGCGCCCGCGGCGCGCAGCAGCTCCGCGTGCTCGGCGTAGGAGAACGTGAACGCCTCGCCGCCCGCGACGGCGATCCTGGGCGCGCGGGAAGCGACCGCCCCCGCCTCGTGCGCCGGGTCCCACGCCTTCCCGGGCAGCGCCGGTGCCTGCCGCGCCAGGGCGAGCAGCGCGTCCAGGTCGCAGCCCTCGCGCACCCGCCGGGCGAGCGCCGCCACCGCCTCGACGGCCTCCGCGCGCCGCTCGGCCACCGGCACCAGGCCCAGATGGCGGGAGGGCGCCCGCACCACCTTCGTGCGGCGCAGCACACCCAGCACGGGTACCCCGGTGCTTTCCAGCGCCTCTCTCAGCAGTTCCTCGTGCCGGTCGGAACCCACCTTGTTGAGCACCACGCCGGCGACCCGCACCTGCGGGTCCCAGGAGACGAAGCCGTGCACCAGCGCGGCGACCGACCTGGACTGCGAGGAGGCGTCCACCACCAGCACGACCGGAGCCCGCAGCAGCTTGGCCACGTGTGCCGTCGAGGCCAGCTCGCCCTGCCCCGCGGCGCCGTCGTACAGGCCCATCACGCCCTCCACGACGGCCAGGTCGGCCCCCGCGGCGCCGTGCGCGAACAGCGGGGCGACGCGCTCGGGGCCGCACAGGTACGCGTCCAGGTTGCGCCCCGGCCTGCCGGTCGCCAGCGCGTGGTAGCCCGGGTCGATGTAGTCGGGCCCGACCTTGTGCGGCGAGACGGTCAGACCGCGTGCGGCGAAGGCGGCCATCAGCCCGGTCGCCACCGTCGTCTTGCCGCTGCCCGAGGACGGCGCCGCGATCACCAGCCGCGGTGTGCGGATCACGCGGCGCCCCCGGCGGCACCCTGCGCGACGGTCACCATTCGATGCCCTTCTGGCCCTTCTGCCCGGCGTCCATCGGATGCTTCACCTTCGAGAAGTCGGTCACCAGATCCGCCGCGTCGACCAGCTCCCGCGGCGCGTTCCGGCCCGTGACGACCACGTGCTGGGTACCGGGGCGGTCCCGCAGCACGGACACCACCTCCGCCACGTCGACCCAGCCCCAGTGCATCGGGTAGGCGAACTCGTCCAGCACCAGCATCCGGTAGGTCTCGGCGGCCAGATCGCGCTTGACCTGCTCCCAGCCCTCGCGGGCCGCCGCCTCGCTGCTCATCTCGCCGTCGGCGACGTTGCGCTGGATCCACGACCAGCCCTCGCCCATCTTGTGCCACGTCACGCTGCCGCCCTCGCCCGTCCCGCCGAGCACCTTGAGCGCACGCTCCTCGCCGACCTTCCACTTGGCCGACTTCACGAACTGGAACACCCCGACCGGCCACCCCTGGTTCCACGCCCGCAGCGCCATACCGAACGCGGCCGTCGACTTCCCCTTGCCGACCCCCGTGTGCACCGCGACCAGCGGCCGGTTGCGGCGCTGACGCGTGGTCAGGCCGTCAGCGGGTACGACACTCGGCTGCCCCTTCGGCATTACGCGGCCCTCCGTGCGGTGCGGGAATCCCTTGCATCCGTGGTCTGGCGGACGAGGTCGGCCACCGCGTCCGCGCGCAGCGCGTCCAGCGTGACGCTCTCGCCGCCCAGTTGGGCGGCCAGCTGGGCCGCCAGCCCCAGCCGTACGTGTCCGGCCTCGCAGTCCACGACCACCGAGGCGACCCCGTCGGCGGCCAGCGCGCCCGCCGCCTGCCGGGTGCGCACCAGCGGCTCGGGTCCGCCCGTCGCCCGCCCGTCGGTGACGGTCACCAGCAGCGGGCGCCGCGCCGGGTCCCGCAGCCGCTCCACCCGCAGCACCTCGCGCGCCCGCCAGAGCCCGGCCGCCAGCGGCGTGCGGCCCCCGGTCGGCAGCGACTCGAGCCGGGCGGCGGCCGCGTCCACGGACGACGTCGGCGGCAGCGCCACCTGTGCCTCCTCCCTCCGGAACGTCACCAGGCCGACCTTGTCCCGCCGCTGGTAGGCGTCCAGCAGCAGCGACAGCACCGCGCCCTTGACCGCGCTCATCCGCTGCCGCGCCGCCATCGAGCCCGACGCGTCCACCACGAACAGCACCAGGTTGCCCTCGCGGCCCTCCCGCACGGCCTCCCGCAGATCGTCGCGGCGCACCACCAGGCCGCTGCCGCTGCGTCCCCGCGCGCGCTGGTACGGCGCCGCCGCCTGCACGGTGGCCGCCAGATGCAGCTTGCCGAGCGCACCGTGGGGGCGGCGCGCCCCCGTGGTGCGGCCGTGCGCCGTGCGAGCACGTGAGCGCCGCCCGGCCGCGCCCTCACCGAGCCCGGGGACGGTGAGAACGCGCGCCTTGAACGGCTCGCCCGTCTCAGCGGTGGGCTGCGCCGCGGCCTGGGCTCGCGGGTCGGGCTCCCCGGCGGCCTCCCCGCTGGAGGGCTGCCCGGACGGTGACGGTGACCCGTCGGCCTGCTCGGGGACAGCGGCCTCTTCGGGGCCGGTCGTCTCGCTGCCCGTCCCCTCGTGCGGGGCGTCCTGTGGCGCGTCGTGCGGGTGGGTCTGCGGGGGGATGCCGCCGCCGGGGCCGCCGTCGGGCCCGTCGCCACCGCCGTCGTCCGGCCCCTCGCTCCCGGGCCCGTCGCCCTCGGGCCCGTCGTTTCCTGGGCCGCCGTCCTCCTCGGGAGCGTTCTCCTCCAGCGTCCGGTCCAGCTTGTCCTCGTCCAGCCCCGGCGCGTCGAAGGGGTTGCGCCTGCGCCGGTGCGGGAGAGCCAGCAGCGCGGCCTGCCGTACGTCCGTCTGCTCCACCTCCCCGCGCCCCGCCCACGCGGCCAGCGCCGTCGCCGTACGGGCCATCACCAGATCGGCGCGCATGCCGTCCACCTCGAACGCCGCGCAGGTCGCGGCGATCTGCCGCAGCGCGGCGTCCCCCAGCCGCACCTCGGGCAGCAGCGCGCGGGCCGCCACGATGCGCTCGCGCAGCCGCCGCTCCTCGTCGGCCCAGCGCGCCGCGAAACCGGCGGGGTCGTCGTCGTAGGCCAGCCGGCGCCGCACGACCTCCACCCGCTCGTCCGGCTCCCGCGAGGCCGCCACCTCGACCGTCAGCCCGAACCTGTCGAGCAACTGCGGTCGCAGCTCACCCTCCTCGGGGTTCATGGTGCCCACCAGCAGGAAGCGGGACGCGTGCCGTACGGAGACGCCCTCCCGCTCCACGTAGGAGGCGCCCATCGCGGCGGCGTCGAGCAGCAGGTCGACCAAGTGGTCGTGGAGGAGGTTGACCTCGTCCACGTACAGCACGCCCCGGTGCGCGTCCGCCAGCAGCCCCGGCTCGAACGCCTTCACGCCCTCGGACAGCGCCCGCTCGATGTCGAGCGCGCCCACGAGCCGGTCCTCCGAGGCGCCGACGGGCAGCTCCACCATGCGGGCCGCGCGTGCCTCGGCCGCGTCCGGGTCGGTGCCCGCGTGCGGGCCGTCGGGGCAGTCCGGGTCGGGTGCGGCGGGGTCGCAGGAGAAGCGGCAGCCCGGCACGACCCTCACGTCGGGCAGCAGCGCCGAGACGGCCCTGACGGCCGTGCTCTTCGCCGTGCCTTTCTCGCCGCGCACCAGGACGCCGCCAATGGCCGGGGAGACGGCGTTGAGCAGGAGGGAAAGCTGCAAGTCGGCTTGGCCGACGAGGGCTGTGAAGGGATAGGGAGGCGTCACGCGGTCACTCCTTCGAGTGGCTTCGATCGAACATGTCTGGGAAAGGGCGCGCTTGTCCGGGGGAGGGCGCACGGTCACGGCGCCCCCGGCGGCACGAAGGGCAACCCCTCCGGCACCCCGTCCTCGATGAGGCGCAGCAGCGCCGCCGTGTCCGCGTGCTCCTCGATCAGATCGCCCAGCAGGTCGAGCTGTTCCTCCCGCAGGGCGGCGAACCGGGTGTCGGGCGCGGGTTCGAAGGCGCGGCCCGCGTCGGCGGCGACCCGGCGCAGGAAGGCGCGGCGGAAGCCGTCCGACTCCAGCGAACCGTGCCAGTGGGTGCCCCACACGGACCCCACGCGGCACCCGTCCAGCTCCGCGCCGCCCGCCGAGCGCAGGAAGCCCTCACCGCCGTGCACGTCGGCCACCCCGTGGTGGATCTCGTAGCCCTCCACCGGCTCGCCCAGCGCCGTGCCGTGCGGACGGGCGAGGGTCTTGCCGGGGGCGAACCGCACCCGTACGGGCAGCAGCCCGAGCCCGTCCACCAGCCCCGCACGCGACTCGACCTCGTCCTCGATCCGCTCGCCGAGCAACTGGTAGCCGCCGCAGATGCCCAGCACGGGACGCCCCTCGGCGGCCCGCCGCGCCACCGCGTCCGCCAGGCCGCGCTCGCGCAGCCACTCCAGCGCCCTGACCGTCCCGCGCGTGCCCGGCACGACGACCAGGTCGGCGTCGGCCAGCTCCTCGGGGCGGTCGCAGAAGCGCACCACCACGCCGGGCTCGGCCGCCAGCGCGTCCACATCGGTGAAGTTCGACATCAGCGGCACCGCGAGCACCGCCACCCGCAGCACGTCGGCACCGTGCGGAGCCGCGACGGCGGACTCCCGCACCGCGCCCCGCAGGGAGACCCGCAGCCCGTCCTCCTCGTCGATGCCGAGGCCGTGCCGGAACGGCAGCACCCCGAGCGTCGGCCGGCCCGTCAGCCCGCGCAGCATCTCCAGACCCGGCTGAAGCAGCGTCACGTCACCGCGGAACTTGTTCACCAGGTAGCCCGCCACCAGCTGCTGGTCCTCGGGCGCCAGCAGCGCCGTCGTACCGAACAAGGAGGCGAAGACGCCACCCCTGTCGATGTCGCCGACCACCACGACCGGCAGCCGGCAGGCCCGCGCCAGGCCCATGTTGACGATGTCGCTGCGCCGCAGATTGATCTCGGCCGGACTGCCGGCGCCCTCGCAGATGACCGCGTCATGGGTACGCCGCAGCTCCTCCAGGCAGCCCGCCACCGTCTCCAGCAGCTCCTCGCGCCGTCCGAACCGCACGCCCTGGGCTCCGCCGGTGTGCCGGCCGAAGTAGCCCTGTGCGGACATCTCGCCCACCGGCTTGCCCAGCAGCACGACCTGGCTGGTGCGGTCACCGCCCGGCTTCAGCAGCACCGGGTTCATCAGCGCGCTCGGCTCCGTGCGGGCCGCCGCCGCCTGCATGGCCTGCGCCCGGCCGATCTCGGCACCGTCGAGGGTGACGTAGGAGTTCAGCGACATGTTCTGCGCCTTGAACGGCGCCACGCGCAGCCCCTTGCGGACCAGCCAGCGGCAGATGCCCGCCGTCACCACGCTCTTGCCGGCGTCCGAGGTCGTCCCCGCGACCAGCAGTCCGCCCGCGCCGCCCCCGCTCACCGTGCGCCTCCCGCGCTCCCGGCACCCCGAGGGCGCCGCCTCGTCCCACTCGCCGCACCCCGCGCGGCACCGGCCGCGCAGCAGACCGCCAGCGCCAGGACGCCGACGCGCCGCGACAACCGCACCGCGCGCTCGATGTCCGCCGTCCGCACCTGGCGGCCGGACTCGCCCAGGACCGGACGGTGCTCGACGCGTCCGCCGTAGGAGAGCGTCCCGCCGAGCCGCACACCGAGGGCCCCGGCGAACGACGCCTCGACCGGGCCCGCGTTGGGGCTCGGATGCCGGTGCGCGTCCGCCCGCCACGCCCGTACGGCGCCGCGCGGGTCCGGCCCGGCCACGGCGGCCAGTACGGCGGTCAGCCGCGCCCCGGGCCACCCCGCCGCGTCGTCCAGCCGGGCGGCGGCCCAGCCGAACCTGCGGTGGCGCGGCGAGCGGTGACCGACCATCGCGTCCAGTGTGTTGACCGCCCGGAAGCCGAGCATCCCCGGCACGCCCGCCAGCGCGCCCCACACCAGGGCGCCGACCACGGCGTCCGAGGTGTTCTCCGCGACGGACTCGACCACCGCGCGCGCCACGCCCTGTGCGTCGAGCCCCTGCGGGTCGCGCCCGCACAGCGCGGGCAGCCGCGCGCGGGCCAGCGCCAGGTCCCCGGCCTCCAGCGCGGCGGCCACGGCGCGCGCCTCCCGCGTCAGGGACGTACCACCGAGGACCGCCCAGGTGGCCGCGGCCGTCACCGCGGCGGCGCCCTTGCCGGCCGCGTCGCGCTCTGCGGCGGCGTTACGCCTTGCGACCGCGTCGCGTGCTGCCACCGCGCTGCGCCCCGCGACCGCGCTGGGTCCGAAGTTCGCGCCCGGGTCCGCGGCCTGGCTGTGTCGTGCGGTTCCGCTGCGCGCCGCGCTCTTGCCCGCGGTGGCCTCGACGGCCGCGCTCACGGCACGTCCCATCGCGACCGCGCCGCCCGTGCACAGGGCCACGTACAGCGCCCCCACGCCGCGGTGATCGCGCCACATCCGTCGCTCCAGCGCGCCTGCGACCCGGCCGAAGGCGGCGACAGGGTGGCCGCGCCGCGGGTCCCCGAGCAGCGCGTCCGCGACGAATCCGGCGACGGCGCCGCCGGTCTGGACGCCCACGGTCCGCTTCACGCGACGGGCCCGGCGCACACATCCACGACGACGGGAAACGAAGCCCCGCAGGGGGCGGATACGGCAGCGCAGCCACGCATGGCGGTGTCCTCACTCAGGGTCCTCGCCCTGGCTCGACTCGACCGGCGGCGAGAGTCTCCTGGCTCCCGGATCCGCGCCACCCCGCCTTCCAGCCCGCATGGGCCGTGGCATCGCTGGGATGGTGCTCCCCGGTGACAGTGGCGGGACCGCGCCGGATTCGCACCGGCTTCCTCTCCATGCCGCCGTTTGGGCACCGGCAGTCCACCACGCCCGACTGACCCCGTCAACTCGCCCTTGACCTGCGACGGGGGAGTGTGTGATCCCCCACGCCCACCGCGTCGGCCCACCCCGCTGCCGGGGCAGCCGCGCCCGACGACGAGCGCCCCCGGGGTCTCTGGTTCCCGGGGGCGCTCGTCGTCGGGCGGTGTGCCGAAGGGCCGTGCCGAGGGGCCGTGCCGAGGGTTTCGGGCAGGCCTGGGCGGGGGGTTACGCCGCGATCAGGTAGATGCCGTACGCCACCGCCGCCAGGCACAGCGCATAGCAGGCGTACGCGCCGGTGCGGGCGAGCGCGGAGGAGCTGGTGGCGCCGGCGCGCGGGGAGTTGGTGACGATGCCGAGGGTGAAGACGCCGACGAGTCCGACGGTCGCCAGCAGGCTGACGCCGAAGACCTGGCCGAGGGCGGCCCAGTCGATGTTCATGCGGTCACTCTTTCTGGCTCGAGGCCCTGTCCGAGGGGCTCAGGAGATGCTGCCCGCGGMGGCGGGGCGGCTCGGGGCGGGGGAGGGGAGACGGCGCGGACGGCGGTGGTGAGCACCCCCGCGGGCTCCGGCTCCGGCTCCGGCTCCGTTGACGGCGCCGGCATGGCGGTCTCCGTCGCGGGCTCCACCTCGTTGACGTTGGTGTGGTCCACCGGAGTGCGCCGGGAGCGGACCCAGATGGCGCCGCAGATCGCCAGCGTGAGGACGGCGACCGTCGCCACGCCCCAGTCGCCCTGCTCGGCCAGCAGCGCGGCGCCCGCCGCGACCAGTCCCGCGGCCGGGAGGGTGAGCGCCCAGCCGACGACCATGCGGCCCGCCGTCCCCCAGCGGACCACGCCGCCCTTGCGGCCCAGTCCCGAACCCATCACGGCGCCGGAGCACACGTGGGTGGTGGAGAGGGAGAAGCCGATGTGCGAGGAGGCCAGGATGGTGGCCGCCGCGCTCGTCTGGGCGGCGAAGCCCTGCGGCGGCTGGATGTCGGTGATGCCCTTGCCCATGGTGCGGATGATGCGCCAGCCGCCCAGGTAGGTGCCCAGCGCGATGGCCAGGCCCGCCGAGGCGATGACCCACACGGGCGGGTTCGCGCCGGGGGCCAGGGCGCCGCCGGTGACCAGCGCGAGGGTGATGACACCCATGGTCTTCTGCGCGTCGTTGGTGCCGTGCGCGAGGGAGACCAGCGCGGCGGAGGTGATCTGCCCGGCGCGGTAGCCCTTGGCGGTCTGCCCCTCGTCGGCGTTGCGGGCGACGCGGTAGGTCACCCGGGTGGCGCAGACGGAGGCGATGCCGGCCACCAGCGGGGCGGCGAGCGCGGGGATGAGCACCTTCATGACGACGACGTCGCCGTTGACCGCGCCCGTGCCGACCGCGGCGACCGTCGCGCCGAGCAGGCCGCCCATCAGGGCGTGGGAGGAGCTGGAGGGGAGTCCGGCGAGCCAGGTCAGCAGGTTCCAGATGATCGCGCCCACCAGCCCGGCGAAGATCACTTCAGGCTTGATGCCGGAACCTTCGTCGATGATTCCCGAGGAGATGGTCTTGGCCACCTCGACGGACAGGAACGCGCCGAGGAGGTTGAGGACCGCGGACATCGCCACCGCCGCGCGGGGAGCCAGCGCCCCGGTGGAGATGGTGGTGGCCATGGCGTTGGCCGTGTCGTGGAAGCCGTTCGTGAAGTCGAACACCAAGGCCGTGACGATCACGATCCCGATGAGAAGCGTGATGTGTTCCATTCACCAGGCACAATCAGTTCGAGGGGCAGTCACGCCGTGAACGTAAGGACGGCGAATGAACGGAAGGTGAACTGGGGCGGGCGTCGAGGTGTCACCCCCTGACGACAATTGTGTGTTCCAGGTCACACCGTGTTCGCGTGGGTCGGTCAGCGCAACGCGACACCCCGGCCACGGCATCGGCGGCACCGACCGCACCCTCTCTGGCACGCGGCGTTACCCCGCACAGACGTCACTCTCCCGGCCTGTCCCGCTGGTTTGACCCGGCCCCTCGCGTCAACCTGGAGAGAATGCGTCTGCGAACCGCGGCACTGGCCGCGACCACCGTGCTCGGCACCGGCGCGGCCGCTCTGGCGGCCGGACGGTACGCCGCCGATGTCGCGCTGCGCCCCGTGCGCGCCCGCGGCGACGCCGCCGTCAGACCCACCGCCGGGTTCGAGGGCACCCGGCTGACCGTACAGTCGCACGACGACGGCCGGATCGCCGTCACCCGCTCACTGGCCGCCGGGCTCCCGGGAATCTACGGCCTGACCGGCCGTGGCGCCCACGCCGTCGTCGGTCCCGTCATGGAGGACGAGACGGCCGCGCGCTCCAGGCCGCACACGGTGGTCCGCGAGCTGCGGCGCGTCAGCCGCGGACGGCTCAGCACCGGCGCGACCGTCCGCCTCACCCCGCAGGTGCACGTGGGCGACCCCGGGGAGGCGCTGGGCCTGGAGTACACCGACGTGCAGATCCCGGGCGAGCTCGGGCAACTGCCCGCCTGGTTCGTCCCCGGCGCCCGCGGCACCTGGGTCATCACCGTGCACGGACTCGGCGCCACCCGCGAGCACCCCATGACGCTGTTCCCCTTCTACGTGAGCCGGCGGATGCCGGTGCTCGGCATCGGCTACCGCGGCGACCCCGGGGCGCCGCCCTGTCCCGACGGCATCGGCCACCTGGGCAACTCCGAATGGCGGGACCTGGACGCGGCGATCCGCTACGCCGTCGAGCACGGGGCCGGGCGGGTCGTCCTGCACGGCTGGTCCAGCGGGGCCACGATGGCGCTGCACGCTGCCGCGCACTCCCCGCTGCGCGACCGTGTCGCCGGGCTCGTCCTGGACTCGCCCGTCCTGGACTGGCAGTACACCGTCCGCGCGCTGGCGTCCTCGCACGGCGCCCCCAGGGCGCTGCTGCCGCTCGTCGTGCGGGCCGTCCAGGGCCGGGCCGGGCTGCCCGAGGACCGGGAAGCGCCACTGGTGGACCCCGCCAAGCTGACCGTGCCCACACTCCTGCTGCACGGCCCCGCCGACACCGTCGCCCCCTGGGAGAGCTCCCGCGCCCTCGCGGCCCGCCGCGAGCGGCTCGTCTCCCTGCACCGCGTCCCGTACGCCCCGCACGCGGCGATGTGGAACGCCGACCCGCACGGGTACGAGGAGAAGCTGCGCCGCTTCCTGACCCCCTTCATGTGAGCGCACCCCGCCGGCTCCCCACGAGTGCACCGCGCCGGCTCCCCAGGAGCGCATCGCGCCCGGTCGGAGGGCCCGCCTGAGACCGCGAGCGCGCCCCGCCCGGCCGGAGGTCCGCCTGAGACGGTGTCACGCTGAGGCCCCCTCACCGGGTCGTCGTGTGCTCCAAGATGGCGCCGGACGACCGGATATGGCACCCCAGGTTTGGGTTTCCCGGGAACAGCGTGAAGACTGCTCCTGTGACGACGTCCCGTACTCCGCGAGACAACCGGCTCCGCCTCGTCCCCCGACAGCCCGTCGCAGCCGCCCGGCGCACGGTGACGACCAGGCGCGCCGCCCGGACGCCCCGGCCTCCGGACGGCATGCTCCCCCGCGACCAGCTCGCCCGGCACGCCCGGGCCTCCCTCGCAGGCGCCGTCCGCGTCGCCCACTGGGCCGCCGGCGCCGGTACGTCCCCGCACGCGGACGACGGACTCCACCGGGCCGCCGACGAGCTGTCCATGACCGCCGGGCAGGTGCGCGCCCACTGGGGGAGGGCGAAGCTGGCCGGGCTGATCGAACTGCACGGGGACACCGCGCGCGCCGGCTGGCGGCTGCGCGCCTGGGACCGGGACGACAGCGCGGTACTGCGCGGCTGGGTCGCCCTCTTCGACGCCTGGTCGCTGGCCCACCCCGCGCCGCTGCCGCACGAACAGACGCTGGTGGCGGAGGTCGTCGAGGCGGTGCCCCAGTTCCTGTCCGTCATGCACCTGTCCGGCGGGCCCGTCACCTTCGCGCTCCTGCACGACCTGCTGGGGCGGCGCATCGCCGAGCTGCGGGCCGAACGGGACGCCGGCGGGCACGCGGCGAGCCGCGCCGACGTCGGCGTCGCACTGGCGGGCCTGCTCGACTGGGCGCTCGACGGCCTCTCCGCCGTCGGCGCCCTCACCCGCTGTGCCGACGAGGAGCCGGGCGGGGAGTCCGTACTCCGCGAGGGCTCGGCCGTCCTCACCCCGCTGGGGACCTGGGCGGTGTGGACCAAGCTGGAGCAGATCTGCGTCGCGGCCCAGAGCCCGGCGGGCAACATCGAGCAGTCCGCCGAGGAGATGCTCCGCGGCTGCGCCCGGATGACCCCTGGCCCCGCGCGCGACGAGTACCGCGCCTGGCTGGCGGCACGCCCCACCTCGCACGCCGTCACCGAACTGCTGGAGGCCGCGCGCGGCGAGGACGCCCTGATCAGAGGGCTGGCCTTCGAGGCGCTGCGGGTGGTGGGCGCACCGGCCGAGGAGGCCGTGCAGGAGGTCGCGGACGAGCCCACGCTGCGCCCGTACGCGCTGCTGTGGCTGGCCGAGCAGGCCGGTACCGACCCGGAGGACCTGGCGGGCGGCGCACCCGGCGTGCTCACCCGCGAGGAGGCGACCTGGCTGTGGGTGGACACCGCCGCCGCCGTCACCGACCACGGTGAGGAACAGCTGCTGGTCGACCACCTGGGCACCGCCGTACAGGGCTCGGTCCCCGGGCTGCTGGAGGAGGTGCGGGCCACGGGCCATCCGCGCACCGTGCAGGTCCTCGTCGCCCTGGCCGCCGCGCATCCCGACCCCGCCCTCGCCAAGGCCGTACGCCGCGCCGCCTTCCAGGTGCACACCGGCGGGGAGTGAGCCGCCCGCTCCGCATCGCGCCGGACTGCTCCCGGGCCGCACCGCGACCACGTCCGGTTCGCACCGGGAGGGGTGGCCGGCCCGGAAAAGGGTTTGCGCTCCGCCGGTAGACTGGGCTCATGCCTCATCTCCTCGTGCATTAGGCGTGCGTACGCCGTCTCCGCTTTCGCACCGATCCGTACGCACGTCCCTCAGTCCTGCCTTGGAGTAACCAGTGATCACCGCCACCGGTCTTGAGCTGCGCGCCGGCGCCCGTGTCCTCATCGAGTCGGCCACCTTCCGCGTCGCCAAGGGCGACCGCATCGGCCTGATGGGCCGCAACGGCGCGGGCAAGACCACTCTCACCAAGTGCCTGGCGGGCGAGGGCACCCCCGCCGCCGGGAGCGTCACCTCGACCGGCGAGGTCGGCTACCTCCCGCAGGACCCGCGCACCGGCGACCTCGACGTGCTGGCGCGTGACCGCATCCTGTCCGCCCGCGGTCTCGACCAGGTGATCCGCAAGATGCAGGAGAACGAGCAGCGCATCGCCACGGGACAGGGCGCCACCCGCGAGAAGGCGATGAAGAAGTACGAGCGTCTGGAGACGGAGTTCCTCACCAAGGGCGGCTACGCGGCCGAGGCGGAGGCCGCCACGATCGCCGCGAGTCTCGGCCTGCCGGACCGGGTGCTGGGCCAGCCGCTGCACACGCTCTCCGGCGGTCAGCGGCGCCGCGTCGAGCTGGCCCGCATCCTCTTCTCCGACGCCGACGTGCTGCTGCTCGACGAGCCGACCAACCACCTGGACGCGGACTCGATCGTCTGGCTGCGCGACTTCCTCAAGACCTACCGCGGCGGCCTCATCGTCATCTCCCACGACGTCGACCTCATGGAGACGGTGGTCAACAAGGTCTTCTACCTGGACGCCAACCGCTCGTGCATCGACATCTACAACATGGGCTGGAAGCAGTACCTCACTCAGCGTGAGGACGACGAGAAGCGGCGGCGCCGGGAGCGGGCGAACGCGGAGAAGAAGGCCTCGGCCCTCAACTCCCAGGCCGACAAGATGCGCGCCAAGGCCACCAAGGCGGTCGCGGCCAAGAACATGGCGCGCCGCGCGGAGAGGCTGCTGGCGGGTCTCGAGGCGGAGCGCCAGGACGACAAGGTCGCCAAGCTGCGCTTCCCCGATCCGGCGCCGTGCGGCCGGACGCCGCTGATGGCGGAGGACCTGTCGAAGTCCTACGGCTCGCTGGAGATCTTCACCGGCGTGGACCTGGCCATCGACAAGGGCTCCCGCGTGGTCATCCTGGGGCTCAACGGTGCGGGCAAGACGACGCTGCTGCGGCTGCTGGCGGGCATCGAGGAGTCGGACACCGGCAAGGTCGTCCCCGGGCACGGGCTCAAGCTGGGCTACTACGCGCAGGAGCACGAGACGCTGGACCCGGACCGCACGGTCCTGGAGAACATGCGCTCGTCCGCGCCCGACATGGACCTGGTCGCCATCCGCAAGACGCTGGGCTCCTTCCTCTTCTCCGGCGACGACGTGGACAAGCCCGCCCGCGTGCTCTCCGGCGGTGAGAAGACGCGGCTGGCGCTGGCCACGCTGGTGGTCTCCTCGGCCAACGTGCTGCTGCTCGACGAGCCGACGAACAACCTGGACCCGGCCAGCCGGGAGGAGATCCTCGGCGCGCTGCACACCTTCACCGGCGCCGTCGTGCTGGTCACCCACGACGAGGGTGCCGTCAAGGCTCTCGAGCCGGAGCGGATCATCATGCTCCCGGACGGCGTGGAGGACCTGTGGAACGAGGAGTACGCCGACCTCGTCGCCCTCGCCTGATCCCTCCCGGCGCCCACCCCTCTCCTTGATCCGCCCCCTTATGGATCATTCGGCCGACGGTTGATCCTTCATCTGAGTGAGAGCGGCTCGTACCCCCGGCGCGGCCCCGCGCCGGGGGCGCGCCTCCGTGGCAGGTGCGGCACCGGTGTGTGCGCCTTGCGCCTCGTGCGCCGTTGACCTGCTGATTTCGGTCGATAGGCGGCTCCGAACCGCGGTTGCACGTGCATCTGCATGGGGCCGGAATCTCCTCCTCCTGGACATTCGTGCCGTGCACAAGTTCCCAAGCGCTCGACGAAGACCTTGCCGAATGGGTGGCCAGATGTGGGAGGAGGGGTGATCATGAGAGTCACAGAGCGCACTTCCCATGAGGAGGCACGGGTGGCCGAGACTCTGAAGAAGGGCAGCCGGGTGACCGGCGCCGCGCGCGAAAAGCTCGCGGCAGACCTCAAGAGAAAGTACGACGCCGGGGCCAGCATCAGGTCGCTGGCCGAGGAGACGGGCCGTTCCTACGGGTTCGTGCACCGGATGCTCAGCGAGTCCGGCGTGACCCTGCGTGGCCGCGGCGGTGCGACACGGGGCAAGAAGGCCTCCTCGTCCTCGTCCTGAGCGGCCCGGTGAGCGGTGCCTCGTCCGCTGACGGATGCCCGCAGGCGAGGCTGTCGAGCGTCCACTCCGGTGGTTACTCTTCAGTTAACCAAACTGCCGAGTAACCACCGGAGGACCTCGATGACCCTGCTCGACAAGGACGGCGTGCACGTCACCGCCGACGGCGAGGTGGCCACGGTCACCCTCACCAACCCGGCCAAGCGCAACGCGCAGACGCCCGCGACCTGGCGGGCACTGGCCGAGGCGGGCCGCATACTGCCCGGCGCGGTCAGGGTCGTCGTCCTGCGCGGCGAGGGGCCGTCGTTCTCCGCCGGGCTCGACCGTGCTGCCTTCGAGCCCGAGGGCATCGAGGGCGAACTCTCCTTCCTGCACCTGGCACGCGGTTCCGACGAGGAACTGGACGCGGCCATCGCCGAGTACCAGCAGGCGTTCACCTGGTGGCGCCGCCCCGACGTGGTGAGCATCGCCGCCGTCCAGGGCCACGCCATCGGCGCGGGCTTCCAGTTGGCGCTCGCCTGCGACCTGCGGGTGTGCGCGGACGACGTGCGGTTCGCCATGCGCGAGACCAGCCTCGGCCTGGTCCCCGACCTGGCCGGCACCCACCCGCTGGTGAGCCTGGTCGGCTACGCGCGCGCTCTGGAAATCTGCGCCACAGGACGCTTCGTGCAGGCCGACGAGGCCGAACGGGTGGGTCTGGCCAACCTCGTGGTCGACCCCGGGCAGCTGGAGGGCGCCGTCACCGACCTGACCGCGGCCCTGCTCGCCGCCCCGCGCGACGCCGTGGTGGAGACCAAGGCGCTCCTCGCCGGCGCCCCCACGCGCACGTACGACGAGCAGCGTGCCGCCGAACGCGCCGCGCAGTCGCGCCGCCTGCGCGATCTGGCCGGGCTGGGCGACTGAACGGAGCCCGGTTCCGCCCCGGTGTGGCCGACCTGGCCGCCGGGCTCACACCCGGTCGACGGCGGTGACCAGCACCGCGATGGTCGCCTGCTCACCGCCGCTGCCGCCACCGCCACCGGCCCCGCCGCCGTGGGCGAGTGCGGCACGCGCCGCCTCCCGCACGGCGCGTGCCGTATCGAGGGCCCGGCGGGTGGGGGAGAAGGCAAGCTGGAGCAGGACGTGCCGGCCCCCGCCACGGCCCCCGTCCGCTTCCGTGACGTCGACGGCGTGGGGCGCCGGTCCGGCGGCCACGCGGGAGAGGGCCGGGCCCACAACTGGCGCGAGCCGGGCGACGCCGTCCACCGCGAGCACGGCGCGCGCGAGGTGTTCCGCGTCGCCGTGCGCGCCCCCCTCCGGGTCGTGCGCGTCCCCGGGAGGGCCGACCGTGCGGGAGGAGTCCCCGGCGGAGCCCGCTTCTCCCGCGGCGCTCTCCAGCAGCTCGGTCACCCGCAGATCCACCGTTTCCAGCGGGAGCCCCAGGTCCCGTTCGGCGGCGCTCAGCAGGGTGTCCCGCACCGCATCGGCCGCGTCCTGCACCGGCCGGCTCGCCGTGACGGCCAGGTCGGCGGTCAGGGCGAGCGGACCGGGCCGCAGCGCACTGGGCGGCGGCGGTACGGCGGGCTCGGACGCCCTGCCCGGGTCGGTCAGGTCGATCCGCACCCCGCTCAGCCGGCCTCCCCGCACGGGGCGGAGGAGCACGCCGACTGCCGCCTCCTCCGCCACCCACGCCCCGTCCGCCGCCCGGCCCAGCGGCAGGAGCCGCCCCAGCCCGAGCTGTTGCCGCACCACCTGGGTGAGCTTTTCCGTCGGCATGCCCTCACGTCCTTTCTCCGCGCCAAGAGCGTTCCGCTCGCGGGCGTGCCGGGTGGGCTTCGGGCGCGGCAGTCACCCGGTCGGCCGGGTGGCGCCCCGCGTGCCGAGCGGTGGGGGACCGACGCGCTTACGGTGAGCAGCGGAGCGGCAGGCCGCTCCGAACCTCCGAAAGGGGCGCAGGAGATGTCCGAGAGCAGCACGTCCAACCGCTCCGAGAGCCGCCCGTCCGGCGGGGCCACCGGCGAGCAGAGCGGCGGCAGGAACGAGCCGGCACGGCGCGGTCCCGGCGGCGGCCCCGCCGGGTCCAGGGGCCGCACGACCATCGCCGACGGGGTGGTGCAGAAGATCGCGGGCATGGCGGCACGCGACGTCGTCGGCGTGCACGCCATGGGCGGCGGCATGGCGCGCACGTTCGGCGCCGTCCGCGACCGGGTGCCCGGCGGCGGGCAGTCGTCGTCGTCCGTCACCCGCGGCGTCAAGGCAGAGGTCGGCGAGGTGCAGACGGCCCTCGATCTGGAGATCGTCATCGATTACGGCGTCTCGATCTCCGACGTGGCGCGCTCCGTCCGTGAGAATGTCGTCTCAGCGGTCGAGCGCATGACGGGCCTCGAGGTCGTCGAGGTCAACATCGCGGTGAGCGACGTCAAGCTGCCCGACGAGGAAGACGACGACGAGGACGACCAGGACCGGCCCCGGCTGCAGTAGACCCCGTGCCGGGTGATGGCGCGCCGCGCGCTTGGCCGCGGTGCCGAGCGAAGGAGCGCAGATGAGCATGGCCCTTGTCGGCCTGATCGCCGGCCTGGCGCTGGGCTTCGCCGGATACTTCGGCGGATTCGGGGCCTTCCTGCTGGTGGCGGCGCTGGGCGCCGTGGGTTTCCTGGTGGGCAGGTTCGTCGACGGAGACCTGGACGCGGGGGACTTCTTCCGCGGCCGCGACGACGAACGCCGCAGGTGACCTCATGACGGACGGGCAGGCCCCCGTGGCCGGGCGGCTCCCGGAGACCGAGCGCGTCGGCGCGGCGGAGCGGGGCGCGACCCGGATCGCCGACCGGGTCGTCGCCAAGGTCGCGGCACAGGCGGCGCGGGAAGCGCTGCGCGGCCACCCGGAGAAGACACCGGGTGAACAGGCCGGCCGGGCGCCGGGTGAGGAGGCCGGACCCTCGTCCGGCCAGGACAGCGGGCAGGAGCGGCCCCCGGCGCGCGACGGCGGGCCGGTGGTGGGGCGGCCGGTGCGCCGTACGTCGGTCACGGTCCGCGAGCGGACGGCGAGGGTGCGGCTGGCGCTGGAGCTGCGCTACCCCTCCGACCTGGGAGCCCAGTGCGGTGCGGTCCGCCGCCGCGTCGTCGCGCGCGTACGGGAACTGGTCGGCATGGAGGTGCCGGACGTGGCCCTGGAGATCGACCGGCTGCACTCCGTCCACCTGAAGGGCGACGGCGCCGGGAGGGTGACGTGAGCGGGGAAGGCGTCAGCGGCGGCCACAGGGCGCAGGGCAAGGCCGGCCGGTTCTGGTCGACGCGCCGGGCGCCCGGCGGCATCACGGCACTGCTGCTGCTCGCCGGGATCGGATTCCTGCTCTACGACGTGGCCTCGGTGCGGGCCGGCAGGCCGGGCATGGCGTGGCGGCGCACCCTCACCGACGAGTTGGCGACCCGCCGCCTGGACGACGTCTTCGTGATGGCGGGTGCCGCCGCAGCCGCCGCGCTCGGTCTGTGGCTGCTCGTGCTGGCGCTCACCCCCGGCAAGCGGTCATTGCTGACGATGCGGCCCGACACCCCGCAGGTGCGCGCCGGGCTCGAACGCTCCGCCGCGGCGCTGGTGCTGCGGGACCGGGCGATGGAGGTGCCGGGCGTGCAGGGGGCCCGGGTCACGGTGCGGCGGCGCACGGTCCGCGCCCGGGCGCAGGCGCATTTCAGGGACCTGGACGAGGTGCGCACCGACCTCGAAGGCGCGCTGCGCGACGGCGTCGAGCAGCTCGGCCTGGCCCGCCGGCCCAGGCTGTCCGTGCGCGTACGACGACCCGGCAAGTGACAGGGAGACGAGAGGCCATGCTGCGGACCGTCAACCGGGTGCTGACCGCGCTGATCGGACTGGTGCTGCTCGCGCTGGGGCTCGCCGTGCTCTTCGCCGCCGCAGGACTGCCGCACCGGTGGGGTGTCTCCATGCCGTCCGGCTGGCCGTGGACGCGCCCGGGGGACGTGCTGCTGACCGACGCCGACCGCACCCGATGGCGCGACGAGGGCTGGTGGTGGCCCGTGGTCATCGCCGTGCTGGCCGTGCTGGTGCTGTTGACGCTGTGGTGGCTGCTGGCGCAGTTGCGGCGGCGTCGGCAGAGCGAGGCGCTGATCGACAGCGGGGACGGCGAGGGCGCGGTGCTGCGCGGTCGCGCCCTGGAGGACGTCATCGCCGCCGAGGCGGAGGCCCAGCCGGGAGTGGACCGGGCCCGCGTCACGCTGACCGGGCGGCGGGACCGGCTGCGGGCCCGCATCGGGCTCGTCCTCGCCGCGCACGCCAGGCCGGGGCCCGTGGTCCACCGGCTGCGGCACGAGACGATCCGGCACGCGGTGGACTCGGCCGGTCTCGACACCCTCCCGGCAGAGGTCCGGTTGCGGACCTCCCGGCACCGGGCGGAACGCGTCAGCTGAACCGGCACCGAACACGCCCGGCCTGCCCCTGCCCCGGCCCCTGGCTCTGCTCCTGCCGCTGGCGCTCCCCCCGGCCGTCCCTGGTGCGACGGCTGTCACCGTCGCGACGGCTGTGCCCGGTGCGACGGCCGTCCCCGGCGCGACGCCGCGGACGGGTCAGAACCCGTGCAGTGCCCCGCCGTCGACGGGCAGCATGAGCCCGGTCAGGTAGGAGGCGGCCGGCGAGAGCACGAAGGCGGCGGTGCGGCCGAACTCCTCCGGGGTGCCGTAGCGGCGCAGCGGGATGGCCGCCGCGTTGCGTTCCCTGGCCGCCTCCCCGTCGCCGGTCAGCGAGTCGAGGTACTGCATCCGCTCGGTGCCGATCCGCCCCGGCATCAGGCCCAGCACCCGGACACCGCGCGGGCCCAGCTCGTTCGCGAGCGTCTTGGCGAAGCCCGCCAGCCCGGGGCGCAGCCCGTTGGAGAGGGTGAGCCCCGGAATCGGCTCGTGCACGGAGGCGGAGAGGACGAAGCCGATCACGCCGCCCTCGCCCAGCTCACCCGCCGCCGCGCGGGCGAGCCGCACGGCGCCGAGGAAGACGCTGTCGAAGGCGCTGCGCCACTGGTCGTCCGTCAGCGCGTCCGCAGCGACACCCGCCTGCGGACCGCCGACGCTCACGAGGAGGCCGTCGAACCGCCCGAAGCGTTCGCGGGCCGCCGCGATCACCCGGGCGGGGGTCTCGGGGTCGGCGTTGTCCGCCTCGACGCCCAGCGCCCGGCCCTCCGCCCCGGAGGCCTCGACGCCGAGCCTGGCCGCCGCCTCCTCGGCCGACTTCTGGGACCGGCCGGTCACCACGACCCGCGCCCCCTCGGCGAGCAGCTGTGCCGCGGTGGCGAAACCGAGGCCCCGGGTGCCGCCGGTGATGACGTAGACGCGCTCTGAAAGTCCAAGATCCATGGAAAGCAGTCTGCCTGACGTCCGCCGCACGGGGGACGGCCAGGCCGACGCAGCTCTCCGGGGAGCGCCCGCGCCCGCCTTACGGCGCGACCTTCTCCGGCTCCCGGGCGGCGTCCTCCTCGGCTCCCGAGCCCGGCCCGGATCCCTGCGCCCGCCGGTCCTTCGCCTCCCTGCGCACCAGAATCACCCACCCCACGGGGACGGCGCCGGTGAACAGCCACCACTGCACCGCGTACGCCATGTGGGGGCCGATGCCACTGTGGTCGGGCTCCGGCAGCACCTCGGGCTGCTTGCCTGCCGGCTTCGGCGAGGTCTCCATCAGCTGGATGAAGCCGCCGGCCAGCGGGCGGCCCACCTCGTCCGCCTGCTTCCTGCTGTTGATCAGCATGACCTGGCGGTCCGGCAGCCCCTTGGTGTCCTTGATGCCGCTGGCCTCGGTCGTCTCGTCGGGCATCATCCGCCCGGTCACCGTGACCTCGCCCTTCGGGGCTTCGGGGACATCGGGGAAGGACGTCAGGTCGCCCTTGGACTCGATCCAGCCCCGGTTGACGAGGATCGCCGAGCCGTCCTCGCGCACCAGGGGGGTGACGACGAAATAGCCGATGGTGTCGCCGTCGGAGGCGGTACGGTGCCGCACGACGACCTCGTGCGCGGTGTCGTAGGTGCCGCGGGCGGTCACCGTGCGGAACTTCTCGTCGTCGGCGGGCTCGCGTCCCACGCCCGTCAGCCGCCCGACCGGCACGGTCGGCGCCGCCAGGCTCGCCGCGACCTCCTCGTTGCGCGCGACCCGGCTCTCGTGGCGGTGCAGCTGCCAGAAGCCCAGCTTGATCATGGTGGGGATCAGCACGAGGCCGAGCAGGGTGAGGATCACCCACTGCCGGGACAACAGGAAGCGGTACACGCCTACTGACGGTACCCCTCGGGCCGCCGTCCGCCCGCGCGGACCCCCCGGGTTCAGCCCTCCGGCGAGGGCGCCACGTCCTGGAGCAGCTGGGTGAAGGCGGCCTCGTCGATGACGGGCGTACCGAAGGCGCGGGCCTTGGAGATCTTCGAGGTGGCCGCTTCGGGGTCGTTGGTCACCAGCAGACTCGTCAGCCGCGACACGCTGGTGGCGATGTGCAGACCGGCCTCGATCGCGCGGTCCTCCAACAGCTCCCGGTCCACCGAGGTGTCGCCGGAGACGGCCACCCGCATCCCCTGCACCAGCCGGCCGCCCGGCTCGTACCGCCCCGGATTGGGGTAGGGGCAGGCGGGGCGCTTGCGTGAGGGGCGCCAGGTGCCGTACCCGCGAGCGTGGGCGCCGTATCCGCCGACCGGTCCGCCACCGGGGCGCGGCACCACCGAGTCGGACCACTCGCTCAGCGGTGTGCACGCCAGCAGGGGGAGCCGTACCTCCTGGCTGGCCGCCAGGTGGAGGCTGGGCCGGAAGACCTCGGCCAGCACGCGCGCGTCGTCCAGCGCGTGGTGTGCCCGCTGCTGGATGACGCCGTAGTGCGCGGCCAGGGACTCCAGCTTGTGGTTGGGCAGGGGGAGGGACAGCTCCTTGGACAGGGCGATGGTGCACAGCCGCTGCCGCACCGGGGCCTCGCGCCGGGCGCGTGCGTACTCCCTGGAGATCATCGACCAGTCGAAGATGGCGTTGTGGGCGACCAGGACGCGGTCGGCCAGCCGGGCGGCGAACTCTTCGGCGATGTCGGCGAACAGGGGCGCGTCGGCCAGCGCCTCGGCCGTGAACCCGTGGATCCAGGTGGGCCCCGGGTCGCGTTGCGGATTGACGGGGGTGTACCAGTGGTCCTCGATCTCGCCGCGCGCGTCCAGGCGGTAGACGGCCGCCGACACTATCCGGTCGTCGCGCGCCAGGCCCGTCGTCTCGACGTCCACCACCGCGTAGCCGTCCGGGTAGGCGGACGGCCAGATCGGCGGTGGCGGGGCGTCGGCGGGTTGCGCGGGGATGCGCTCGGACATCCCTTCGGTGCGTGCCGTCTGGTCTTCGAGCATGGTCACAGAGAATACGGGGCGGTACTGACAGTGCCGTCAGGCACGCCCCCGGGAGTGCGGTGGGGGCCGCCGCACGGCGCGTCTCTTCGGGCGAACGGCCGCCGCCCGCAGGCGAGTCGGGACGAAGGAGAAGCGCGGCGGGCGAAAGGGGCGAGGGGCCGGGCCACTCGATGCGCGGGGGCCGATGGCCGAAGGGCCGGGCCGCTCGGTCCGCGCGAGCCCGACGGCGGAAGGGGCCGGGCCGCTCGATCCGCGGTCCGGCCCCTCACCTCACGTCACCTCATGCCGTGCCGTGACCCGGGCGCGCGGCCCAGGCGGCGGGCGTCACTTCGTGACGGCCGCCAGCGCGTCCACGAGCCCGTGCCCGTAGAAGCTGTTGTTGCCCCGCACGCCGGTGCACTCGGCCGCGTAGGTGCCCTTGCCGTCCGGGTCGTAGGCCTCCTCGGGGCAGGGCAGGGTCTGCGCCTGCGCCTTCAGCAGCCAGGAGATCTCCTGCGCACTGGACTTGGGGTGGGTGCTCTTGAGCAGCGCCGCCACACCCGCGACCTGCGGGCCCGCCATCGAGGTGCCCTGGAGGTAGGCGTAGTCGCCGTTCGGCATGGTGGAGAGCACGCCGCCGTCCTTGGCCGGCTCGTCCGGCGTCTGGAACGCGCGGTCACCGCCGGGGGCTGTCACATCGATCTGGTACCGGCCGTAGTTGGAGTAGTACGACTTCAGGTTCTCCGGGCCCGTGGCCGAGACCGAGGTCGCGCTGGGCAGCATCGAGGGCACGTCAGGACAGGCGGCCGGGTCGATGGTGCGCTTGACCGGAGTGCTGTCGTTCGGGCTGGTGTCGTCCACGATCTCGCTCGCCGCCAGGTCGTGCGAGGAGTTGCCCGCGGAGCTGACGGTGGTGACGCCCTTGCGCTGGGCGTAGTCGACGGCACGCCGCACCGCGTCGGCGATGGCCTTCTGGTCGACCTGGTCGTCGCAGTTGTAGAGCCAGGGGTCGACGTAGTAGCTGTTGTTGGTGACCTCGATGCCGTGGTCGGCGGCGAAGACCATGGCGCAGACGACGGCCTCGCTGTAGAACAGCGACGTCTCCGGCTCGCTCACCTTGATGGCGGAGACCTTCACGCCGGGGGCCGTGCCCGCGATGCCCACGCCGTTGCGGTCGGCGGCGATGATGCCCGCCACGTGGGTGCCGTGGTAGTCCTCGTCCGGGTTGTACGGGCGCCAGGCGCCGTGCGAGGTGTCGGCCTTGCCGCCGACGCAGTTCGCGGACTGCTTGGCGGAGAAGTTGGCCTTCAGGTCCGGGTGCGTGTCGTCGACGCCGGTGTCGATGACGCCGACGGTGACCTTGCGGCTGCCCTCGTCGACCTTGGCCGCCTTGTCGGCCTTGATGGCCCGCTTGTCCCACTGCAGGGACTCCAGCGGCTCCTGGTTCTTCGCCTCGGCCTTCTTCGCGAGCGTGGACGCCTTCTTGGGCTCCTTGACGAAGACGGGCTTGCCCACCTCGGTGGTGGTCGCGGCCTTCAGCGGGGCTGTGCGGGTGGCGCCGGCCGAGTCGACTCCGTCGACTCCGCGCAGCGTCTCGCCGAACTGCGGGTTGGCGGAGTGCGCGACGACGACGCCGATCTTCTTGTACGCCGCGACGACCTTGCCGTCAGCCTTGCGTATCTCCCTCTTGACACGTTCGACGGTACCGCGGTCGGTATCCGTGTTGACGACGTAGCTGAGCTTCTCGCCCGCCTTCGCCTTGGGTGCCGCGGTGGAGTCGGTGTCCTGCGCGTTCGCCGCCGCGGCGCCCGCCAGGCCCAAGGAGGCGGTCAGCACCAGTCCCAGCGGCACCGCGAGCGCGCGTCGCCGTCTGGAAGGTCTCGAATGCATGGGGTCTCCGTGTCGTCTGAAGTTGTCCACAGACGACGGAAGTTATCCCTGTGAGGCGGGTAACTGCAATGGATTGATGGAGAAAGTCCGAAGGCTGTGCGGAGTCGTGATCGTTTCTCTCCGTTCTCCCGCCGCCCCCCTGTCGCCGAGCCGGGGCGCGCTCTACGATGCGCACCCGTGTGTCTGCTGAGACATGGGTCACACTCTGCCGTTTTTACCGTCCCTCTGTTCCCTTTTGCCTTTCCGCGACCCGCCCCCTCACGTTCCGACTCACGTTCCGACCGTCCCTCCCAGTTCTCCTGGAGTCATCGTGGACACCGCACCAGAGCACGCGCATTCCGGCCCACCAGGCGGTCGGGACTACACGGACGTGCAGCACAGCGCCGAGTTCTCCGAACTGCGCAGCAGCTACCGCTCGTTCGTCTTCCCGCTCACCGTCGCGTTCATCGTCTGGTACCTGCTCTACGTCCTGCTCTCCAATTACGCGGGCGGGTTCATGGGTACGAAGGTCGTCGGGAACGTCAACGTCGCGTTCGTCTTCGGCCTGGCCCAGTTCCTCACCACGTTCCTGATCGCCTGGTGGTACTCGCGCTTCGCCGCCGCCAAGCTCGACCCCAAGGCGGAGGCGCTCAAGACGCGGCTGGAGGCGGAGAACCTCCAGCAGGCCACCAACGCCGCGGGCACCGCACGGGCGGAGAGCGGGACCATCGGCCACCAGGCCGACCCGCGTGACGAGGACAAGGGCGAACTCGCCGGTCAGGAGGACGACGCATGAGCGCCACCCACGCGATCGCGGCCCCCGCCGTACACCTGGCCGCCGAGGGCGCCAGCGAACACCGGCCGCTGATCATCACGCTCTTCTCGGTCTTCGTCGTCATCACCCTCGCGGTCACCGTGTGGGCGGGCCGGCGCACCAAGGACGCCACCGACTTCTACGCGGGCGGGCGGCAGTTCAGCGGCTTCCAGAACGGGCTCGCCATCTCCGGCGACTACATGTCGGCCGCGTCCTTCCTCGGCATCGCCGGAGCCATCGCGCTGTCGGGCTACGACGGATTCCTGTACTCCATCGGCTTCCTCGTCGCCTGGCTGGTCGCCCTGTTGCTCGTGGCCGAGCCGCTGCGCAACTCCGGGCGCTACACCATGGGCGACGTCCTGGCCTACCGGATGCGCCAGCGCCCCGTACGCACCGCGGCCGGCGTCTCCACCATCATCGTCTCGATCTTCTACCTGCTCGCCCAGATGGTCGGCGCGGGCGCGCTCGTCGCGCTGCTGCTGGGGATCACGGGTGAAGCGGGCAAGAACCTGATCGTCGTCTTCGTCGGCGTCGTCATGATCCTCTACGTGACGATCGGCGGCATGAAGGGCACCACTTGGGTGCAGATGATCAAGGCCTGCCTGCTGATCGGCGGCACCGTGATCATCACGTTCCTCGTCTTCCACAAGTTCAACTACAACCTCTCCTCCCTCCTCGGCGCGGCAGCCGAGAACAGCGGCAAGGGTGCGGCCTTCCTCGAACCCGGCCTGAAGTACGGCGCCACGACCACCTCGAAGATCGACTTCATCTCGCTCGGCATCGCCCTCGTCCTGGGCACCGCGGGACTGCCGCACATCCTCATCCGCTTCTACACCGTGCCCACGGCCAAGGCCGCCCGGAAGTCCGTCAACTGGGCCATCGGCATCATCGGCGTCTTCTACCTGATGACCATCGCGCTCGGCTTCGGCGCCGCGGCGCTGCTCAGCCCCAAGACCATCACCGACTCCAACGCGGCCGGCAACACCGCCGCGCCCCTCCTGGCCCAGGAGATCGGCGGCGGCGCCGACTCCACCGGCGGCGCCGTGCTGCTCGCGATGATCTCCGCCGTCGCCTTCGCCACCATCCTGGCCGTCGTCGCCGGGCTCACCCTGGCCTCCTCGTCCTCGTTCGCGCACGACCTGTACGCGAACGTCATCCGCCGCGGCAAAGCCACCGAGAAGGAGGAGGTCAAGGCAGCGCGCGTCTCCGCCGTCATCATCGGCGGCGTCGCCATCGGCCTCGGCATCTTCGCCGGCAAGCTCAACGTCGCGGGCCTCGTCGCCCTCGCGTTCGCCGTCGCCGCCTCCGCGAACCTGCCCACCCTGCTCTACAGCCTCTTCTGGAAGCGCTTCACCACGACGGGGGCGCTCTGGTCCATCTACGGCGGGCTGATCTCGTCCGTGCTGCTCGTCTTCTTCTCGCCGGTCGTCACCGGCAAGGAGTCCTCCATGTTCCCCGACGTGGACTTCGCCTGGTTCCCCCTGGAGAACCCTGGACTCATCTCCATCCCGCTCGGCTTCCTCCTGGGCTGGATCGGTTCCCTCTTGTCCAAGGACGAGACGGCGGGCGGCGCCAAGTACGCGGAACTGGAGGTGCGCTCCATGACGGGCGTCGGCGCCCACTGACCCCCCGGAGCTC